>JBBDWW010000338.1:0-2564 GCA_040902645.1 Dongiaceae bacterium
TCGGGCTGGCATGGCTCATCTCCCTCCGCCGGTATGACCCGGTTCAGGTTCATCGGGTTGGCGGATCCCTTGGGATCGAGCCTCTCAGCCTTTCGGCACCCCGGCGAGTTTCCAATGGACCGAATATGAGGGCAGGCAGCCCAAATCTCAATGGCCAAAGCCGCCAGCCGGATCAGGCGCCGGCTTTTGCCACCAGCGCCGCAAAGTCGGACGCATCGAGAACGCGGCAGCTGCGGGCGAGACGCAGCGGGATCATGTCGTCATGCGCCGCGCGTGCGCCCGGCAATGCCGTCTGCGAGGCGGCCCAGGCGGCAGCCAGCAGATCGAGCATCGCCTTGTAGAGCGCAAACGCAGCAATCGACACCCTTCCCTGCTGACTCGCATAGGCCGCCAGCAATGCGTCGTCTTCCATCGCAGTGAGCCCGGCTTCGATCGAGAAATCGGCGAGATCCCAAACCCCGGTCGCCGGCGCCGAATATTCCCAATCGATGAAATGCACCGATGTGTGCGTGTCCACGTTACTCAAGAGGATGTTTGCGGGCACCGGATCGACATGGCTCGGCACCAGATGCCGTTCGAGCCGTTCGAGCACCGGTTCCACTTCTGACCGCACCCTTTGCCAGATCGCGGCAACCGATGCGCCCGCGATCCCAGCGATATCGAGATAATGATTCAGGGTAGGCGCGAGCCGCATCTCACCCTGGAACGCGGCGCCCGAATAATGCAGGCGCCCGAGCGCATGACCGACCGCCGCAATCGCCGCACGCCGATCCGCCGCGCGATCGAACGGCTGATGATCCTTGAGGAAAACCGTCACCATGAGGCCGGACGCCGCATCCTCGAACAGGATCGGCGGCGCCAGTTTCAGCGCGGCGGCGAGCCTATGGTTATGCGCTTCGCGCGCACGATCGAGATAAGGTGCAGGGTTAGCGAGCCGCAGCACGAAATCGCCGCCCGGCCCGGTGACGCGCCACACGTGGTTGGTCAGGCTGTCGAGCGGTGCGACCCGCCAGGTCGCCGCCGGGTGCGCCGCCAGAAACGGGACCCTGGCGAGAGCCTGCGCGACCCCGAGGTCGATCGCACGATCGGGCAAAGGCTTCAGCCGTCGAGTGCGACGAACTGCATCGCCTGATGGGCCGCGCGCCTTGCGTGCTTGCGCTTCAGCGGTGAATGCAGGAACCGGTTGAGGCCGGCGAGCATGACGTCGCCCTGCATGCCGGCAGCACCCGATACGATCTCCTCATGCGCCGCCAGCGTGGTCTTCAGGAGATGCACGGAGACGATGAACTCCTCGCGCGCATGATCGAACAGCCCATCGACGGCATCGGCGAAGAAGTTTTCGGTGTTGCGGACCGCCCACTCCTCCGCCTCGACCGACGGATCGAGGAAGCCCGCGTTGCGTCCCGCCTGCAATGCCACCTGCAGCAGACCCTGCGGCCAGAGTTCGGGATATTTCGTGCCGGCAATCCGAACCGCATTCGAGAAGGTGATGCCGTGCGTCACATCGAGCCAGCTCGCATTGTCGGCGATCGGGCCGTCGGTGCGGTTCATCACGCCGAGATTGAAATGCAGCAACGCATGAGCGCCGGCACCGAGCACGGCCTCGTAAAGACCGGCGGGCGGTTCGCTGCCATGTAACGAAAGGAGGGCCATCGCCTTCGCCGCGTTGAGTCCCGCGAGATCGCCGCCGCCCAATCGTTTGCCGTTGCCACCCTTGCCCCATTGCGCAAGCGCGGTCTCGTAGCTGCGGAACTCGGGAAGAAATTCTTCGCGTGTCGTGTAGATGAATTCGCGCACCAGCGACCGCAGCAGCGGCGCCATAACGGTTGGGCCAAGCCGCTCGATCAGCCGCGCGACCTTGGTCACATAGATGATCGAATGGCCGAAGCCGTTGTAATGCGACAAGGCCGCCGTCGCGAACGCGCGCTCGAGTTCCGGCCAACCAATCCCCGCCGACAGCGCGCCGTTGAGAGTGGCGATCGCCGCGTTTTCGTCCTCGGCATCGACCGAAGCGAGAAATTCGCGCTCGTCCCATGCCGTTTCGGCTTCGCTATAGGGATAGACCGGTTCGCGCAGGATATCGTCGGCAATATGGCCGACGATCTCGACCAGGCAGACCAGTTGCGTTTCGTCGTCGCCCTGCCGCCGGTCGTACAGCGTGAGCCAGTCGGCAGCACCCGCATAGGCATGGGTCCAGCCGAACTCGAAACGGTTCCACGACCAGACGATCGCGGCCCGCACGGCATCGATCGGATCGGCGCCGAGCAGCCGCAGCCGCGCGATCTCGCGCGCCATGCGTTCATAGTCGTTGTCGACGAAGGATTCCTCCAGATTGCCCATCAACTCGGCGCGCCGTTCCTCGAACGGCGGATCGGCAATGTCGAGCCAGATCTCGTCGCCGCGCAGCTCGACCGGATAGACGCGCAGCCGCTCCCCCAGGCCGTATTCATTGGCGCCGGTCGTCAGATCGAACTTCCAGTTATGCCAGTTGCAGGTGAGCCGGCATTGCTCGTCGAGCGAACCCTCGCGCAGCGGATAGCCTTCATGCGGGCAACGATTGTTGC
>JBBDWW010000339.1:0-2547 GCA_040902645.1 Dongiaceae bacterium
CAAGCAGCGCGCGCAGCTCCTTGGCGAGCGTGGTCATCGCATCGAAATCGGTAGCGCCTCGATGGTAGATCCAGTGCCAGAGCTGGCGCGCACGGAATTTCGGCTGGCCGAGTTCGGTCATCACCGCCTCGAGCTCGACGCGATCGAGCCCCACGAGATTCACGGGCGCACCGGTTGCAGCGACCGGCGGTGCAAAGCTCGTGGCATGGATGGCCGTGCTCATAATATCGTTCGATTCTCCGTAACGGACACGCTCTGCCATCGAGCCGCGGCGGCGCGCGGGTGACTGCCGGTTACAGGCAGCCCGTTACAGACCGCAGGCCTCGGCGGCGGCTTCGGTCGCCCGGGTGAAGCCGATCAGCGAATAGGTGTCGCGCGTTTCGGTGCCGCGCGCGGAAACGCCGACCACGATCATATCGTTGCCTGCCTTCATCGCCGCGACGATCCCCGGATCGTCGTCGTCATGCGCCCAGGCATACTCGCCCTGCGCGAACAGATTGAAGCTCTCTCCGCCGATCTCGATCCGCGGCGTCGATGCCGGGTCGTAGGCATAACCGGCGGCGATCGAGACCACGCCGATCTCGCCGGCGGTCGGGCGGTGCGTGACGAAAGCCGCGACCGGGCCGCGTTCGGTGTAACTGCCCTCTTCCTTGTCGGGGCGCGCCATGATGTAGCAGCCGGTGGCGCCGTCCTCCTCGAAGGTGACGACCTCCCATTTCTCGAACTGCGCGACGCGTTCTGCGGCGAGGCCCGGGGCGGCCGCGAACATAAGCGCCAGCGCGGCGGGGATGAGGGCAAGAGCGATCCGTTTCATGGCGGGCAATCTATCGTGAGGTCGGGTCCACGGGCAACGCCGCAATATGACCCGCGATTGAGGCATCGGCATGGCAAATAGACCCGGTCCTGTTGCGCGGGATCGGACGCCCGCGCCTGCGCCGAACCCCGTCCTATCGGGCGGCCTTCGCGCGCGCCTTCTGCTTGCGCTTCCAGACCGGGTCGCCATGCTTGTGCGTCGGGCGGGCTGCGATGGGGCCGCCGGTCCGGACCGGCCGCTCCGCGAACCGGCCGAGCGAGATCATGCGGTCATACATCGCGATCGCGCCGGCGACCGACAGGTTGACGCAGAACCGCCCCGGAATCCGTACCGTGAAATCGCAGCGCTCGATCAAGGCGGGCGACAGCGACGCGCGCTCGGCGCCCAGCACATAGGCGGCACGCGTCGGGTGGCGGAAGCTCGGCAGCGCGATCGCGTCGTCGACCAGTTCGAGCCCGACGAGCTGGCAGCCTTCGGGCAGCATGAAATGCGCGAGGTCGGAATAGACATGGAGCGGCACGCTCTCGTGGCTCGCTGCCGTGTCGGCATCGGCCGTGCGCTTGGCATAGAATGCCGCGCCAATCGTAAAGACAAAGCTCGCGCCGAAGGCGTGCGCCGTGCGCAGCAGCGCGCCCAGATTGGCGGGCTTGCTGATGCCCTCGACGCCGATCCCGAAATAGCCGCGCATGTTCTGCCCCCGGTGCCGCACCGCCACGTTGCATCGCCGCGTGCCAGGAGGCAAGGTTCGCCGCATCGGGTCGGGCAGACGTTCGCCCCATCCGGCCCGGATCCCGCGCCGACGGTCCGGGATCCTTGCGAGGTTCCATGAACGAGGCTTTTCCGAATCGCCCCGCAGCGCCGCTTCAGGCGGGCATCGATCCGCTGCTGGTGGAGGTGACGCGCGGCAACGCGGTGGAGAGCCGGCATCGTGCCGCCGTCGCGGTATCGGATGCGTCGGGTCGCATCCTGCGGCAATGGGGCGATATCGAACGGCCGGTCTATGCGCGCTCGTCGCTCAAGCCGCTGCAGGCCTTGCCGCTGATCGAAACCGGTGCGGCCGATCATTTCGGCCTCGGCGATGCCGAGATCGCGCTCGCCTGCGCGTCGCATTCCGCTGAAGAGCGTCATGTCGAAACCGTACGCGCCTGGCTCGCGAAGATCGGTCTCGCCGAAAGCGATCTCGAATGCGGTCCGCAATTGCCCTATCACGAGGCGACGGCGCTGCGCCGCATCGTCGCCGGCGACGAAGCCGCCGCGATCTACAACAACTGCTCCGGCAAACACACCGGTTTCCTGACCACCGCCATGCACAAAGGCGAGAAGACGGCGGGCTATATCCGTTACGAACATCCGGTGCAGCAGCGCATTCTCGGCATGCTCGAACAGATGACCGGGCTCGATCTCGGTCGTGCGCCCAGGGGTATCGACGGCTGCGGCATTCCGGTCATCGGCATTCCGCTCTTCCATACCGCGATGGCGATGGCGCGGCTCGCCGATCCGGCAGCACTTCCGGATCATCGCGCCGCAGCCGCGCGGCGCATCGTTGCCGCCATGGTCGCCGAACCGTTCTTGGTCGGCGGCAGCGGCCGCTTCGGCACGCGCCTCATGACCGCGCTCGGCAATCGCGCCGCGCTCAAGGGCGGCGCTGAAGGTTTCTATATCGCGATCCTGCCGCAGCACGGGCTCGGCATTGCGATCAAATGCGACGACGGCGCCGGTCGCGCGGCGGAAGT
>JBBDWW010000340.1:0-17719 GCA_040902645.1 Dongiaceae bacterium
ACACGATCGTCGGACAGATTGAGCTGAAGCGCGCCTTGCCGGGAGCGATCGAACCGGGGCGGCCCGGTCGCGGATCGAACACGCCCATGCAGCCGTTATACATAAAGCCGAGCCCGTCGGTGATGACGCCGGACATCATGCCGAGCGAATGGGTCATCGAGACGATATTGCCGTCGCGATCGATCACCGATATATGCGTCGTGCCAGGGCTTTCGATCTGGCCGAGCCGCGTCACTGTCGCCTTGCGGCCGGCGCGGATCTGTTCGGCTTGCTCGGCCGCGTAAGCCTTGTCCGTCAGGCGTTCGACCGGCACGTCGACGAACAAGGGATCGCCGACATGCGCATCCTTGTCGGCGGTCGCGCGTTTCATCGCTTCAGCGACGATGCGGATATAATCCGGTGAATTGTGTCCGAGCGACGCGAGATCGAAGCTCTCCAGCATGTTGAGCATTTCGATCAGCATGATGCCGCCACCCGGCGGCCGGTTGGTGAAGATGTCGAAGCCGCGATAGGTGCCGTGCAGGGGCGCTGCCGGCATGTTGCGATAGTCGTGCAGGTCCTCGAGCGAGAGCAGCCCGCCATTCGCTTGCATGTCGGCGGCGATCGCCTCGGCGATGGCACCTTTGTAGAAAACATCGGCGCCCTCGTCCGCGATGCGGCTCAGCGTGCGCGCCATATCGGGATTCTTCACCAGCGTGCCGATCGGCTTCGGCGTGCCGTCAGGCAGAGTGTAAAGCCGCCGTGACGGCGCGGTGAAGCACAGCCGGTCGAGCACCGAGACGCGGCCTGGATCGTCGATCGAGGTCCAGTAATGGTAGACGTCGGGCGACACATTGAAGCCGTTCGATGCTTGCGCAATCGCGGGTGCTACGACATCCGCCCAGGGCGACCGTCCGAAGCGCGCATGCGCCTCGCTATACCCGGCAAGACTGCCCGGCGTCGTGACCGACTGATAACCGACATCGTTCACGGCCCCCTTCACGACGAAACCGAACCCGTCGCGCGTCTCGCCTTCGACGAGGTGCGCCCACATATCCGGTGTCGCCGCGGCCGGCACGCGGCCATGAAAATCGACGAATGCGTGAACCTTCCCGGCCGGCATGTAGATCTGCGCACTGCCGAACCCGGCAATGCCGCACATCAGCGGATCGACGACGCCCTGCACGAAGGCGCAGGCGATCGCGGCGTCGATCGCATTACCGCCGGCCATCAGCGCGCGGGCGCCGGCCTCGACCGCCTCGGGCTGCGGCGCGCAGATCATGGCCCCCGTCATGGAGTCGCTCCCTTTGTGTCGCCCGCGTTACTGGCCACGAAAATCCGGCTTTCGCTTTTCGAGGAAAGCGCGGATGCCTTCACGATAGTCGTCGAACGACACTGCATCATAGGCCTCGCGAAACTCCACCGGATCGAGCGGTTGCTTGTCGCCGAGCCGTTGCACCATGCGTTTGTGCAGCCGGTGCGACAATGGCGCGCCGGACGCAACGCGCGCGACCGTCTGCGAAATCTCATCATCGAAGGCGGCATCGGCAACGGCTCGCGTCACCAGGCCTTTCGCCATCGCCTCGTCCGCCGACCAGACCCGGCCTTCGAGCAGCATCTCCAGCGTCGCCGCGCGGCCGATCAGTTCGACGAACATCGCAAGCTCCGGCCAGGGCATGACGACACCGATCTTCTGGATCGGCGCGCCGAATTTGGCTGAGGCGGAGGCGATGCGCAGATCGCAACAGACCGCGATCTCGAGCCCGCCGCCCATGCAGGCGCCGCGGATCGCCGCGATCGTCGGATGCGGACATTCGCGGATCGCATCGAGCGTCGCGACCATCATGCGCCCATAGATTTCCGCCTGGTCCGGCGTCCAGCGTTCGCGTTCGAATTCGGCCAGATCGGCGCCCGCACCGAATGAATCCCCGGCGCCGGTCACCAGGACACAGCGCACGCTGTCCTCGGCCGAGAGATTGCGGATCGCCATTTCGAGCCCCTGCCACATCGCGCGGTCGAGCGCGTTGCGCCGCTCCGGGCGATTGAGCGTCAGGCGAGCGACAGCACCGTCGCGATCGGTCAGAACCGGCTGTTCGGTCATGGCAGAATCCAGAAAGCTGGCGCGATGCTAGCGAGCAGCTCCGAGGCGAGCCAGCCTTATCGCGCGCCCGCCTTGCGCCCGGTTGCGTCGATCGCCATGCCGTCGAGCCGCCGGGCGCCCGAACGCAAAGCAGCGATATCGCGGGGGTAGTGGGTGAGGCTCTGCTTGAGCGACTTGTCCAGATGGCGCCGAAGCTGCGCCGCCGCCCAGGCCCGATCGCCGTCGAGCAGGCTTTCGAGAATAGAGAGATGCTCCTTCAGCGACGCCTTGACGCGATCGAGGCGTTCATAGCCGAGATACTCGCAAAGCCGGCGGATCCGGTTCTGCTTCTGGATCGTCTCGACCACCAGGTCGTTGCCGCTGCCTCTGGCCACCGTTTCGTGGAATCGCGCATCGATGCCGAATAACTCTCCCCAGGGCGTTTTGCGCGACAAACCACGGATCGCCTCCAGATGGTCGCGCTGGAGTTCATGCAGCGCACGTTCGTCGCATCGATAATCGGGTTCGAGCAGCACCGCCGGCTCGATCAACAGGCGAAGCCGATAGCCCTTCTCGATCGTGCTCGCCTGGAATTGGAGAAAGGTCCAGCCATGACCGGCCGCCGGCTCGACCAGCCCTTCGCGAGTCATTCGGCGCAACGTGGCCATCATGTCGCCGCGCGACACGTCGTAGCGCCGCAGTAGCGCACTCAGACTTGTCGTGCCCTCGATCGAACCGATCAGCAGGTCGATCATGATGCGGCCATAGAGGTCGGGACCGTCCGCAGCGGAATCGATTCCCGCCTCACGCACCGAGCTGAGCCGCCGCACCAGGAAATACCCTTCCTGCGGCCGCCGGTTGAGCACGCCCTGCCCGGCCAGGTAGGCGAGCACGGCCCTGACCGGCGTGCGCGACACGCCGAGCTCGCGCGCGAGCGCCTGCTCGTTGATACGCGCGCCATCGGCCAGCCGCTGTTCGACGATATGGTCGACAACGCGTTCCGCCACCTGACGCTGGGTCGGCCCTCTGAGCATCGTCTCGCCATCGCTACAATGGGTTTATGTGCCTAGAAATACACCTAACCTTTGAGCAGGGCAAATCCCCGTGACCTTTGAATTGACAAAACCCACTTGGACCGTAGAGTCGAGCTCATCCGGCGGCCTCACTGCCAAGCAGGATGCGCGCCGGCGTGCGGTGAACATGCCGCAACAGAAATCAGGGAGGACAACATGGATCACCGCACGCGCCGCATGAGCCAGTGGCTCCGCAATCTGGCTTTCACCGCGGCGGCTGTCGGCTTCGTATGCGCGACGGTACCCGGCCCGGCACATGCTGCCGGTGAACTGCATGTCTATAACTGGGGCGAATACATCAACCCCGAAGTGTTGACCCAGTTCGGCGAGGAATACGACGTCAAAGTGACGCTCGATACCTACGGCTCGAACGAAGAGATGCTGGCGAAGATCCAGGCCGGCGCCACGGGCTACGACATCATATTCCCGTCGGTGCACATGCACGACATCATGCATCAGCTCGATCTGTTGTGGAAATCCGACATCAACCAGAGCCCGGGCTTCGAGAACATCGATCCGGCATCGCTGCGCGCCAAGACCGATCCGAACGGCGAATGGTGCCTGCCTTATGCCTGGGGTTCGGTCGGTATCTTCTACAACAAGACCAAAGTGCCCGAGATCACATCCTGGGCCGAGTTCTTCGCCATTCC
This sequence comes from Dongiaceae bacterium, assembly GCA_040902645.1. GTDB lineage: Bacteria > Pseudomonadota > Alphaproteobacteria > Dongiales > Dongiaceae > JAWXBK01. The sequence continues at coordinate 3,783 of JBBDWW010000340.1, forward strand.
CGAAGTCTATGGCGAGAAGATCGCGGTTCTCGACGACATGCGCGAAGTCATCGCCGTCGGCCTCATCATGAACGGCAAGTCGGTCAACAGCCGCGACCCCGCAGACCTGAAGCTCGCGGAAGAATTTCTGATCGCGCAGAAGCCCAATATCTCGGCCTTCACCTATGACAGCCAGCCGCTGGTGATCTCGGGCGACCTGGCCGCCGCGCATTTCTTCGTCGGATCCAATATCTGGGTGCTCGAGAATCCGGAAGAGCTGGCTTACGTGATCCCGTCGGAGGGTGCCACCATGTACCAGGAAGATATCTGCATCCTGGATTCGGCGCCGAACAAGGAAAACGCCAAGCTGTTCCTCGAATATTATCTGCGGCCGGAAGTCGCCGCGCTCAACGTGTCGCAGCAGATGAACGGCACGGCGAACGTGCCGGCGCGTGAACTCACCCCCGACTACATTCGCGACAACCCGAACATCAACGTGCCGGCCGATGATATGGTCCGGCTGCAGATTTTCGAGGATATGGGCGAAGATCTGAAGATGTATGATCGGGTCTGGACCCGCGTCCGCACGCAGTAGAACGGCAAACGCGGATCACGAGGATCGTCTGGACCGGCCGGTGCGTACTTGCATCGGCCGGCGCAGACCGCGATTAAGCGGCGGCCGTGGATGGCGGCTTCCGCAAGACTAAGCCAACGGGGGGATTTCGGTGGCTGAAGCCCTGGTCGAACTGCGCGGCGCAACCAAGCATTTCCGCACGCCCGAAGGATCCATCATCGCCGCGCTTGACGGTGTCGATCTCGGCGTCGGCCAGAATGAATTCGTTACGCTGCTCGGACCGTCCGGTTGCGGCAAGACCACTCTGCTGCGCTGCATCAGCGGTTTTGAGGATCTCGATTCCGGATCGCTGCTGATTGGCGGCGTTTCGATGGCCGGCGTGCCGCCGCATCGCCGGCCGGTCAACACCGTGTTCCAGAATTACGCGCTGTTTCCGCATATGACGGTCGGCGGCAATGTCGCCTACAGCCTCGAAGTGGCGGGCGTGCCCAAAACCGAACGCATAAGGCGCGTCGCCAAGGCGCTTGCCCTGGTCAATCTCGAGGGCATGGAGCGGCGCAAGCCGACGCAGCTTTCGGGCGGCCAGCAGCAGCGCGTTGCGCTTGCCCGCGCGATCATCGCCGAGCCGAAAATCCTGCTGCTCGACGAACCGCTTTCGGCGCTCGATCGCCGACTGCGCCAGGCGATGCAGCTCGAACTGAAGACATTGCAAAGCGAGCTCGGCATCTCGTTCGTCTATGTGACGCACGATCAGGAAGAAGCGCTCACCATGTCGGACCGCATCGTGGTTCTGAATGGCGGCCGTATCCAGCAGGTCGGTTCGCCGGCCGAGGTCTATCACCGTCCCGCCAATGCTTTCGTTGCCGAGTTTCTGGGCGACAGCAATCTGTTCGAGGCAAGGCTTGCCAGCGTCGATGGCGGCAAGGGCCGGTTCGAGACGTCGGACGGCCTGGTGCTGATCGGCGATGCCGGCGGGCGCGTGATCGGCGATCGCGTGAAAGTGCTGCTGCGGCCGGAGAATTTTGAACTGGCGCCGGCGGACGCGGCAGCGGTCGGCAACGCGGCAATCCTGCAGGGCCGACTTGTGCAGGAGGTCTTCCTCGGCATCGACTATCACCTCATCGTTCGGACCGAGCCGGGCGATCGCATCATCAAGGCGACGGTCCGCGATGCGCAACGCGAGAGTCTGCCGCAGATCGCACCCGGCGCTGCGATCCGCCTGCACTATCAGCCGCAGCGCGCCCATGTCATTTCGGATCGCGCGCCATGATCGGCAGCATTGCCGCGCGCCGACGTTTCATGCTGTTCGGCCTGCTCGGGCCGATCACGCTCTTCCTCGGCGTCTTCTTCCTGGGGCCGCTGGGAATCATGGCGGTCTTCAGCCTGCTCGAACCGGGTCTCTATGGCGGCGTCGACTGGAATTTTTATCACTGGAACTACGGACGCATCCTCGGCTGGGCCGATGGCGTCATGGAAGAGTTCGATCCAGTTTATCTGGTGATCTTCTTCCGCTCCTTCAAACTCGCCATCACGACCGTCCTGCTCACATTCATCATCTGCTATCCGGTCGCCTTCTGGGTAAGCCGCCTGCCCGGCCGCTGGAAAACATTCTGTTTGTTCCTCATAACGCTTCCCTTCTTTGCGAGCCTCATCGTGCGCCTCTATGCCTGGGTGATGATCCTGAAGCCCAGCGGCGCGCTTCATCAGGTTCTGACGGCGATCGGCCTCGACATTCCGATCGAGATCATCTTCACCGAGGGCGCGGTCATCACCGGCATGGTCTATGTGATGATTCCGTTCATGTTCCTGCCGGTCTATGCGAGCGTGGAAAAGCTCAACCGGGCGCTTCTCGAAGCTAGCTACGATCTCGGCGCAACCCGCATCCAGACCTTCCTGCGAGTCGTGCTGCCGATGACGTTGCCCGGCATCGTCGGCGGCTCGATCATCGTCTTCATCCCGACGCTCGGAAACTTCGTCATTCCCGAAGTGCTCGGCGGCGCCAAGGTCCTGATGATCGGCAACCTCATCGAGCAGCAGTTTCTCTATGCGCGGAATTGGCCGTTCGGTGCGGCGCTGGCCATGATCATCATGGCAATCGTTCTCGTACTTTTGTTCGCCTATGTCACGCTGGTGTTGCGGCGCACCGAGCGCGATCAGGGTCTTGCGATTTAGCGGCATCGGAGAGAGATCGCGTGCCCACGATACCGACCACAACCGCCAAGCAGAGAGCTGCCGCGTTGCGCCCGCGCCGGCAGAATCGCTGGAGCTGGCGCCTGCTCACGCTCTATGGCGTGCTTTTCTTCGCGTTCATCTACGCGCCGCTGGTCGTGATCGTGATCTATTCGTTCAATGCGAACCCGGTCAACATGATGATCTGGCATGGGTTCACGTTCGACTGGTATGGCAAAATCTTCGGCCTGACCGAAATCAACACCGAAGGATTTCTGACCGACGCGGTCTATGTCGATTCGACCGAAGAACTTCTGCACGCGGTCCGGAACAGCGCGATTGTCGCAATCACCACAACGACGATATCCACCGTCATCGGCACTGCTACCGCGCTTGCGCTCGCGCGCTATCGGTTCCGGCTGCGCAGCGGTTACCAGATGCTGATGTTCATGCCGATGATCATGCCCGATATCGTACTCGGTATCGGTCTGCTGATCTTCTTCGTGACCGCCGGATTCAGGCTCGGGCTCATCACCATCATCATCGGCCATTGCACCTTTTTGTGCAGCTACGTCTTCATCATCGTCCAGGCCCGCCTTGCGGGGATGGACCGGTCGCTCGAAGAGGCCTCGGCCGATCTTGGTGCGAATGAATGGGTCACGATGCGCCGCGTCATCCTGCCTCAGCTCGCGCCGGGCATTATCGGCGGCGCGCTGCTCGCGTTCATCATCTCGATGGACGACCTCGTCATCACCTATTTCATTTCGGGCGTCGATTCGACAACGCTCCCCTTGTTCATTTTCAACATGCTGCGGCGCGGCGTGAAGCCCGAGATCAACGCGATCGCCACCCTGCTTGTGCTGTTCTCGCTGGTGGTCGCCACGGCCGGCCTCTATCTGCGGCGCCGCGATTGATGGCAAAGCGCGCGCGAGAACTCGGGTTCGATTTGCCCGGCGAACCGGGTCCGTTCAACGCCATCACCGACGTCGAGGGCGTTCTGGTCGGCTATACGACGCTGATCGACGACGCGCCCGCCCAAGGCGATCCAATCAGAACCGGTGTGACCGCCATCCTGCCGCGCGGCCGCCATCGCGAGCCGCAGCCGGTCTGGGCCGGCCAGTTCAGTCTCAATGGCAATGGCGAGATGACCGGCAGCCACTGGATTCAAGATGGCGGCTATTTCATCGGGCCGGCCTGCATCACCAACACCCATTCGGTCGGCATCGTCCACCACGCGGCGACGCGCTGGACGATCGATCTCTATGCGGAGGCCTTCCGGCAGCATCATCTCTGGGCGATGCCGGTCGTCGCCGAGACCTATGACGGCGCGCTCAACGATATCAACGGCCAGCATGTGCGCACCGAACATGTTTTTGCGGCTCTCGACAGCGCCGCCGGTGGCGCGATTGCCGAAGGCAATGTCGGCGGCGGCACCGGCATGATCTGCTACGAGTTCAAGGGCGGCACCGGAACCGCGTCTCGACGCGTCGAGCTCGGCGGCCACCGTTACACGGTCGGCACACTCGTGCAGGCCAATCACGGCGAGCGCGACTGGTTCACCGTTCTCGGCGTGCCGGTCGGGCGCGAAATGACCGAAGATTACATGTTCCGGAAAGAAACCGGATCGATCATCGTCGTTCTCGCAACCGACGCGCCGCTGGCCTCCCTGAATCTGCGGCATCTCGCGCGGCGTGCCTCGATGGGAATTGCGCGACATGGCACGCCCGGTGGCAATAATTCGGGCGATATTTTCCTCGCATTCAGTGTGGCCGACCCGAGGCCGCTGCCGCAGCTCTCGGGCGACCGGCTCACCTTCGAACATCTGAACGGTGAAATCCTCGATCCGCTCTATCTCGCTGCGGTCGAGGCTGTCGAAGAGGCTGTTCTGAATGCGATGCTGGCCGCCCAGTCAATGACGACCGTGCGGCCGGCCGGACGGGTCTGCCGCGCCATCGATCCGGTCCGGCTTTGCGAGATCCTGATCCGGCACGGGCGTCTCCGTCGGGTCTGAGGCCTCGACCAAACGCCGTCCCTTCGACACCGGCCTGCGGGACCGCTGGCCGGTCGGCGCGCAAATGGCTACAAAGATGCATGCGCCGCTATGCCCGCCTGCTCCTGATTCTGCTTGCCGTCTCGCTCTGCGGCCCCGCCTTCGCGCGCGACGAGCTGCGTATCGGCGTTGCGCAATATCCCGCCACCATGCATCCCAATATCGAGGCCATGCTGGCCAAATCCTATCTGCTCGGCTTTACGCAACGCCCGATCACGACCTACGACCAGGCATGGGAACTGGTCTGCATGTTGTGCGTCGAACTGCCGACGATCGAGAACGGTGGCGCGGTGATCGAGCCGCTGCCCGAAGGCAGCGAGTTTGCCGAGGGCATTGCGGTCACCTTCACGCTCCAGCCGGACGCCACCTGGGGCGACGGCACGCCGATCACGACGGCAGACGTCTTGTTCACCTGGGAGGTCGGACGCCACGAAGAGAGCGGCGTCGTATCCGGCGAGGGTTACCGGCGCATCCTTGCGATCGACGTGATCGACGACAAGACCTTCACGATCCATCAGGATCGCGTCGACTTCACTTACAATGCGTTCAACGATTTCGGCCTGCTGCCGGCCCATCTCGAACGCGCGATCTTCGAGGAAAACCCGCGCGAGTACCGTCATCGCACCTTGTTCGATACGGATTCGACCAATCCCGGGCTCTGGTTCGGGCCCTATCGCGTCGCGCAGGTGACGCCCGGCGCCGAGATCCTGCTCGAGCGCAATCCGACCTGGTGGGGTGAACCGCCCGCCTTCGAACGCATTCGCCTGATCGCGATCGAAAACACGGCAGCGCTCGAAGCCAATCTGCTGTCGGGCTCGATCGACATGATCTCCGGCGAACTCGGCCTCGCGCTCGATCAGGCGATCGCCTTCGAAACGCGGCACGGCGACCGTTTTCACGTGCTCTATAAGCCGGTCCTGTTCTACGAGCATCTCGAACCCAATTTCGACAGCCCGATCACGTCCGACCTAAGGGTCCGGCGTGCGTTGCTCTACGCGATCGACCGCGACCGCATCAACGAGCAACTTTTCGCGGGCAAGCAGACCGTCGCGCTGACCAACGTCAATCCGCTCGACTGGATGTACGCCGAGGATGTGATGGCGTATCCGCACGATCCGGAACGGGCCGGTGCGCTTCTCGAGGAAGCCGGATGGCATGAGGCGCCGGACGGCTGGCGGGCCAACGCTGCCGGCGAGCGTCTCGCCTTCTCGATCATGAGCACAGCGGGTGATCGCTCGCGCGAGCTGGTCGAACAGGTTCTCCAAAGTCAGTGGCGCGAGATCGGCATCGATGTTTCGATCCAGAACCAGCCCGCCCGGGTCTTTTTCGGCGAAACCGTGCAGCAGCGGCTCTATGACGGCCTTGCCCTGTTCGCCTGGCTGAGCGCGCCGGAAAGCGTGCCGCGCACCACGATGCATTCGACCATGATCCCGACCGAAGAGAATAACTGGCAGGGCCAGAACTCGTCCGGCTATCGCAACGACGAGGTCGATGCACTGCTCGATGCGATGGAGGTGGAACTCGACCGCGAGAAGCGGCGCGGCATGTGGCAGAGGCTGCAGGAAATCTACGCCGAGGAACTGCCGGCACTGCCGCTTTGGTTCCGCAGCCAGGCCTTCATCCTGCCGCTCTGGCTCGACGGCATCGAACCGACCGGCAACCAGTATTCGACGAGTCTCTGGGTCGAGAACTGGCGCGTGACCGAATAGCGGACGCAAGCAGCGGCGATGACCGGATTCCTGCTGCGCCGCCTGGTCGAAACCGCGATCCTGCTCGCACTGATGTCGTTTGCGATTTACGGGCTGATCGGACTGATGCCCGGCGATCCGATCGATTTGATGATGACGGCCGATCCGACGCTGACCAGCGCCGATATCGCGCGCCTCAAAACCGTTTACGGACTCGACCAGCCACTGATCGACCGCTATCTCGCCTGGGCCGGCCGCGCGCTGCAGGGCGATTTCGGTTATTCCCGGATCTATGCGCAACCGGCAGCCGCCGTCATCGGCGACCGGCTCGGCAATACGATCCTGTTGATGGGCGGCGCCTTTTCGCTCGCACTCGCGCTTGCCTTGCCGCTCGGCATGCTCGCCGCCTGGCGCAGCGGACGTCCCCTCGATCATGCAATCAACTTCGTGGCCTTCGCCGGCATCTCGCTGCCGCAATTCTGGCTGGCCATTCTCGCGATCATCCTGTTCGCGGTCATTCTCGGCTGGCTGCCCGCCGGCGGCATGGGCGATGGCAGCATCGGCGGCACGCTGAACCATCTGATCCTGCCGGTCGCGACGCTGGCGATCGCGAGCACCGGCGGGATCCTGCGTTATGTGCGCGCTTCGATGCGCGAAGCGCTGCGGCAGGATTTCATCCGCACCGCGCGTGCCAAAGGCGTGTCAACGTCGCGGTTGCTCTGGTTCCACGCTTTGCGCAACGCGATGATCCCGGTCGTGACCATTCTTGCGCTCGATTTTGGCGCTCTCTTCTCCGGCGCCCTGATCACCGAGACGATGTTTTCCTGGCTCGGTATGGGAAAAACGATCTACGACGCGATCATGGGCAACGACTACAATCTCGCGTTGCTCGGGCTGATGATCGCGACGGCTTTGGTGCTGGCCTGTAATCTGCTTGCCGATCTTGCCTATGCCTGGCTCGATCCGCGGGTGCGCTATCGATGACCCAGCTCGCCGCCACCCGCCGCATCGCGGCCGGCACCCTGCCACCGGTCGGTTTCTTCGCCGCGTTGCGCCGCCAGCCGCTGGCTTTGTTCGCAGCGATGATCATTGCAGCGCTCGCCTTGCTGTCGCTGGGGGCACCGCTGATTGCCGCCTGGCTCGATACGCCGGCCGATGTCGTCGATATCATGAATCGTTACGCACCGGCATCGGCCGAGCATCCACTCGGCACCGACGAGCTTGGCCGCGACCTACTGGTGCGCCTTGCCTATGGCGGTCGGATTTCGCTCGGCCTCGGCCTTGTCGCGGGACTTGCCGCCGCGTTGCTCGGTATCGCGATCGGCTTGCCCGCCGGCTATTACGGCGGCCGGCTCGATTCATTGTTGATGCGCATGGCCGACGGTGTGATCGCACTGCCGCTTCTGCCGCTGCTGATCGTGTTGGCGGCGATCGACCTCACCAAGCTCGGACTGCCCGCGGAATGGGCGCATTCGCCCGCGACCAGCTTCTGGCGTGTTGCGATCCTCGTGGCCCTGGTCGGCTGGACAACGGTCGCGCGGCTGGTGCGCGGAACAACACTCTCGCTGCGCCAGCGCGATTATGTGCGTGCCGCGGAGGCTCTGGGCGCACGGCCGGCGCGCATCATGCTGACGCATATCCTGCCGAACCTCGCGACGCCGATTCTCGTCGCCTTATCCCTTTCGATCGGTAATGTCATTCTGTTCGAGTCGGTGCTGTCCTTCCTCGGCCTCGGCATCCAGCCGCCCTGGCCAAGCTGGGGCAATATGCTGACCGGCGCCCAGGAGCTGATCTGGAGCGCACCGATGCTCGCCATCTGGCCCGGCCTGCTGATTTTCGTGACCGTCATCGCCTTCAACCTGCTTGGCGACGGGCTCGAAGCGGCGCTCGATCCGCGGGGCCGCGACTAGGTCACCCGCCGGTGACTTGCAAAGCACGCGCCACTCGCCAATCTTGCACAGGCGGGATCCGGAGTTACCGATGAGCCAAGCCTACTATCTTCTGCCCGAAAGCCGCGGCGTGTTGAAAGTCGCCGGCGAGGATCGGTATGCGTTCCTGCAGGGTCTCGTCTCGAACGACGTCACGCACGCAACGGCCGAACGCGCGATCTGGGCCGCGTTCCTGACGCCGCAGGGCAAGTACCTGCATGATTTCTTTATTGCCGCTTCCGGCGATGCATTCCTGCTCGATTGCGAGGCGGATCGGCGGCAGGACCTGCTCCGCCGCCTCTCGCTCTACAAACTTCGTTCCAAGGTGACCGTTGCCGACGCCAACAACGAACAGGGTGTCGCGCTGATCTTCGGCGAGCGCGCGCTCGAGACGCTCGGCCTGCCCACCGAACCCGGCGCCGCAAAACAATTCGGCGGCGGCATCGTCTATGTCGATCCGCGCCTGCCGGCGCTCGGTGCGCGCGCGATCCTGCCGCGTGCCGGCATTGCCGATGCACTGCGCACTGCCGGCATCGAACCCGGCGATGCCGACGATTACGACCGGCGGCGCATCGCGCTCGGCGTGCCCGACGGCAGTCGCGATCTCAAGATCGAGAAAGCGATTCTGCTCGAGAACGGATTCAACGAGCTGCACGGTATCGACTGGGACAAAGGCTGCTACATGGGTCAGGAACTGACCGCGCGAACCCATTATCGCGGTCTGGTACGCAAGCGGCTGATGCCGGTCAGGATCGAAGGGCCGCTGCCGGCTCCGGGCACGCCGATCATGCTCGGCGACAAGGAAGCCGGCGAGACGGCCAGTGCGACGAGGACGGACGGCGGCGCGGTCGGACTCGCGATGATCCGCATCGAGTATCTCGATCCGGCGCCCCCGCCCGGCTCGTTCGTCGCCGGCGAGGCGAAGCTCACGCCGCTCAAACCCGACTGGGCAAAGTTCTAGCCCCGCTCTCCGATTTTGCCATCGCCCGCCTTGGCCCCATAAACTCCTTTCAGCGAATATGAACGGGAGTTCTTCATGGGGCGCGGACGACTTGGCGATCTCGGCATCAAGATCGGAACATTGCAGCCGGGCACACTGAACGCCATCACCGACATCGAGGGCGTGGCGGTCGGCTATTCGACCATCATCGAAGACAAGCCTTATGTTGTGCGCACCGGCGTCACTGCGATCTGGCCGCGCCTCAACATCTGGTGCGATTATGTCTATGCCGGCTACCACTCGTTCAATGGCAATGGCGAGATGACGGGCACGATCTGGGTCGCCGAACAGGGCATGGTCGGCATGCCAATCTGCATCACCAACACCCATTCGGTCGGCATCGTTCGCGACGCGCTCTGCCAGTATGCGGTGCGCGAGGGTAAACCGGCGGCGTGGCATCTGCCGATCGTGGCCGAGACCTATGATGGCTGGCTGTCGAATGCCGAGAAATTCCCGGTGCTGCAGAAACATGCATTCGAAGCACTCGACAATGCCAAAAGCGGTGCGATCGCCGAAGGCAATGTCGGTGGCGGCACCGGCATGATGGCGCATGATTTCAAGGGCGGCACCGGAACTGCGTCACGCATCGTGACCACGCCGGCCGGCACTTACACGGTCGGTGCGCTGGTCCAGGCCAATTACGGCACGCGGCAATTGTTCCGGGTCGATGGCGTGCCGGTCGGCGAGATGATCGGCGCGGATGTCGTACCGACCGTGCGTTATGTCGAGCCGCAGCCCGCGCCGCGCGCTGAGGGCTCGATCATCGTGATCCTCGCGACCGACGCGCCGCTGCTGCCGATCCAGTGCCAGCGGCTCGCGCGCCGGGCCACGATCGGGCTCGCCTGGGTCGGCGGTATCGGCAACAACTCGTCCGGCGATATCTTCCTCGCCTTCTCGACCGGTAACACGGTCAGACAGGACGACCGGATCAGCAATGTGCGGACCGTCTCGAACGACAGCATGTCGCCCTTGTTCCTTGCCGCGGCCGAGGCAACGCAGGAAGCCATCCTCAATGCGATGTGCCAGGCCGAAACGATGACCGGCTTCGAAGGCCATACTTGCCACGAACTGCCGCATGACCGGCTGGTGAATGCGATGCGCAAAGCCGGCCGGCTCTAAGGCCGCCGCAGGATTCTATTCGGAGACCTGACTCGACGCTTTTGCGACGCTCTGCAGCGACGCCGGAATGCCGTTGGGCATTTCGGTCAGTTGTTCGGCGGCTTCGATCTCAGCGAGCAGCCGATCGTAGCCGAGCGCCGGCAACAACAGACGGGCATGACCGAGCACGGCGGCACCCCGTTTCTGAACCTTGCTCGCATAAGCGAGGCCGAAATCGAGCTGCTCTTCGAGGTGATTGGCGGCACGCATCAGCATCACGGCCGCAACTTCTTCCTCGTAAGCATCGACGCTGTCCGGAATCGGCACCATCGAGGGCGGATAGCGACGATAATTGCGGACGCTTTCTTCGACCGTCGATCCGACCTGACGCGTAACGAGATTGCGATGCGCCGGATCGAGCGTTTCGCGCGGCGCTTTCGCCAACCTGCCATGGGTGTAGGCGGCGTGCACGAGCGCACTCTGGACCAGAACGGGCGGCGCCCCGTGGTTGGCCAGAATGGACGCAGCACCGACCGTGTGCGTGACGAACGGTGCGCCATTGGCGCGATAGAGCGAACCGAACAAGGTCAGCGAGAAGCGGAACGTCGCACTCGCCTGCTCCATATCCGTCTCGCTCCAGCCGAGCGCGACCAGTTGATTGACCAATTGCGGCCAGATACGCGCATAGCCGTGCTGCCGCAGATCGGTCAGCGGCGGCGCGGCCTGACTGGTTTCCGATTCAGCGTTGCGTGCCCGTTCCTGCATCTCTCATCACTCGGTCAGCGTCGCCCCGACACGATATTCGAAATGGCCCGGAACGGCGAAACCGCCGATCCCGCCGCAAACGGCGGCACGGTCTTCGCCCCGTCGCGTCCGAGCCGTTCGCGAATCGCGGCACGATACCACAGCTCGCTCTGGACCTGCCGCCGGCCCGCGAGCCGCCCGGCCTCGCCCAGCCACGCCCGATGTCGGTCGATCGCCGCGTCGAGTTCGTCGAGCCCGACCCCGGTCTGCGCCGAGACCGCCAACACCGGCACCGACCAGCCGCCCTCCGCGTCGGGCGACAATGTCAGCGCGCCGGCGAGATCGGATCGGGTGCGCGTGGCGGCGGCACCGATATCGGCCTTGGTCACGGCAACGACGTCCGGAACCTCGACAATGCCGGCCTTCATGAACTGAACCCCGTCGCCCGATCCGGGTTGCACACAAAACAGCACCGTGTCGGTGGTATCGGCGACGTCGGTCTCGGATTGTCCGACCCCCACCGTTTCGACCAGGACCCGGTCGAACAAGGCCCGCATCAGCACCATCGCCGACAAAGTGAGATCGGCGAGCCCGCCGAGCCGGTCGCGCGCCGCCATCGAGCGCACGAAGACCCCGCCATCGGTCGGATCGGTGCGCAGCCGCGTGCGGTCGCCGAGCAGCGCGCCGCCCGAGCGCTTCGACGAAGGATCGACGGCGATCACGCCGATGCTGGTTCCGCTCTGCCGCCAGCGCCCGATCAGCGCGCCGGCGAGGGTCGATTTGCCGACGCCGGGCGGACCGGTGAGCCCGATCACATGCGCCCGCGGTGCCGACCAGGCGGCATCGAGCAGATCGAGGGTTGCGGATCCTTCCGGCGCGCGCTCGAGTTCGGCGAGCGCGGTCGCGAGCGGTGTCTTGTCGCCCGCTCTCTGGGCCCGCTGCAGCGTTTCGAGGGAAGGAAGCGCCGCCAACCGGTTCAGACCGTGGTCTGGCCCGCGGCCTCGCGCGACAAAGCGGCTTGCGCCGCAGCCAGCCGCGCGATCGGCACGCGATAGGGCGAGCAGGAAACATAATCGAGCCCGACCTGCGCGCAGAAGCGGATCGAAGCCGGATCGCCGCCATGCTCGCCGCAGATACCAAGCTTGAGATCGGGCCGTGTCTTGCGGCCGCGCTCGGCGGCGATCTCGACCAGTTCGCCGACGCCGACGATATCGAGGCTGATGAACGGATCCTGCTGCAGGATACCCTGCCGTTCGTAATAGGTGATGAACCGCGCCGCATCGTCGCGCGACAAACCGTAAGCCGTCTGCGTCAAATCATTGGTGCCGAAGCTGAAGAACTCGGCATCGCGCGCGATGTCGCCAGCGCGCAACGCGGCGCGCGGCAGCTCGATCATCGTGCCAACCAGATAGGGAATCGCCACACCCTGCTCGCGCGATACGTCGGCCGCGACCCGATCGACCAGCGCCTTCAGGATCGTCAGCTCCTTGGTCATCGCCACCAGCGGAATCATGATCTCGGCCTCGACCGTATCGCCGGTCGCCTTCTTGACCTCGGCCGCCGCTTCGAAAATGGCGCACGCCTGCATCTCGTAGATCTCGGGATAGGTGATACCGAGCCGGCAGCCCCGATGACCGAGCATCGGATTCGATTCATGCAGCATCGCCGCGCGTTCGCGTACATGTTCGACCGAAACGCCGGCCGCCTTGGCAACTTCGGCCATGTCCTCGGTCGTGTTCGGCAGGAATTCGTGCAAAGGCGGATCGAGCAGCCGGATCGTCACCGGCAGGCCCTTCATGATCTTGAAGATCTCGACGAAATCCGCGCGCTGCATCGGCTGGATGCGCGCGAGCGCCGCGCGGCGGCCCTTTTCGTCCTCGGCGAGGATCATCTCGCGCATCGCGACGATGCGCTGGCCCTCGAAGAACATATGCTCCGTCCGGCAGAGCCCGATACCTTCGGCGCCGAAGCGCCGCGCGGTGCGGGCATCGTTCGGCGTCTCCGCATTGGTGCGTACCCGCATCTTGCGATGGCGGTCGGCCCATTCCATCAGGGTGGCGAAATCGCCGGACAGTTCCCGCTGGATCGTCGGCACTTCGCCGAGCATGACTTCGCCGGTGGCGCCATCGAGCGTGATCGTATCGCCGTCCTTCACGATGATGTCGCGCGCGCGCATCGTGCGCTTTTCCATGTCGATGCGCAGATCGCCGGCGCCCGAGACGCAGGGCCGGCCCATGCCGCGTGCGACCACCGCCGCATGGCTGGTCATCCCCCCGCGCGTGGTCAGAATGCCGACCGCGGCATGCATGCCGTGAATATCTTCGGGACTCGTCTCGACACGCACGAGGATGACGCTCTCGCCATGCGAGGCACGATCTTCGGCCTCGTCGGCCGTGAATGCGACCTGCCCCGCGGCCGCACCCGGCGAAGCCGGCAGGCCCCGCGAAATGATATGACGCTCGGCCTTGGGATCGAGCATGGGATGCAGCAACTGGTCGAGCGACGCCGGATCGATGCGCAGCACCGCCTCGCGCTCGTCGATCAGCCCTTCGGCCACCATGTCGACTGCGATCTTGAGCGCGGCTGCCGCCGTGCGTTTGCCCGAGCGGGTCTGCAGCATATAGAGCGTGCCCTGCTGCACGGTGAACTCGATATCCTGCATGTCGCGATAATGGCGTTCGAGCCGATCGCGCACCGCGAGAAGCTG
>JBBDWW010000341.1:0-17490 GCA_040902645.1 Dongiaceae bacterium
CGATGTCGGCTCGTCGAACAACATGACCTTGGGGTTCATGCAGAGTGAGGGTGCGATCGCAACGCGCTGCTGCTGACCGCCGGACAACTGGCCGGGGTATTTAAGCGCCTGCTCCGGAATTTTTACGCGCTCGAGATACTGCATCGCCGCCTGTTCCGCATCGCGCTTGGGCATCTTGCGGACCCAGATCGGCGCGAGCGTGAGATTTTCTAGGACCGTCAGATGCGGGAACAAATTGAAATGCTGGAACACCATCCCGACTTCGCGCCGGACCTGCTCAATATGCTTCAGATCGTTGGTCAGTTCGATCCCATCGACAATGATCTTGCCTTTCTGATGCTCTTCGAGCCGATTGATGCAACGGATGAGCGTCGACTTTCCCGATCCGGACGGTCCGCAGATGACGATACGTTCGCGCCGATGCACGGTCAGATCGATGTTCCGCAGGACGTGAAACTGACCGAACCATTTGTGAACCCCGATCATCTGGATCATCGGGTCGCCGGCCGTCGACGTTTCAGGAATTCGTGCCTGTGCGGCTTGCACGCCATTCGACATGATGTTGCTCCTAGCGCCTGTGGCCAGTGTTGAGCTTGCGCTCGAGATACTGGCTGTATCGGGACATGCTGAAACAGAACAGGAAGAACACGAAGGCGGCGAACGCGTAGCCTTCTTTGGCGAGCCCCGCCCAGTTCGCATCGCGGAACGATGCCTGCACGATGTTCAGCAATTCGAACAGGCCAATGACGATGACCAGCGTGGTATCCTTGAAGAGCCCGATGAACGTATTGACGATGCCTGGAATAACGATCCGGAGCGCCTGCGGCATGACGATCAGCCCGGTCATCTGCCAGTAACCGAGGCCAACGGCCATTGCCCCTTCATATTGCCCGCGTGGCACGGCCTGGAGCCCGCCGCGTACGACTTCGGCCATGTAGGCCGCACCGAACAACGCGATGCCGATCATGGCTCGCAGCAGCTTGTCGAACGTGACGCCCTCGGGCAGGAACAGCGGCAGCATCACCGACGACATGAACAGCACGGTGATCAACGGGACGGCCCGGGTAAACTCGATAAACGCCGTCGACAGCATACGAATGACCGGCAGTTCGGAGCGACGGCCAAGTGCCAGCAGGATACCAATCGGCAGCGAAAAGATGATGCCGGTGGCGCCGAGGACGATCGTCAGAAACAGGCCGCCCCAAAGCCGCGTCTCGACCAACTGAAGGCCGAGAAACCCGCCGACGAAAAGCCAGTACGATATGAACGGATAGATGCCGAACAGAAAGATCGCGATGTACTTCTTGCCCGGCGTGCGGTCGATCAGCAACGCGATGACCGCGCCGAAGAACAGGATCAGCCCGAGATCGACCCGCCAGCGCTGGTCGATCGGATAGAACCCGTACATAAACTGCCAGAAACGGGCGATGATCATCGTCCAGCAGGCGCCGTCCTTGACGCATACCTCGCGCGATTCACCGCCGACGAATGTGGCACTGAATATCGCCCAATTGAGCAGTGGGGGCACAATCACCCAGATCAGCCAGATCGAAAGCAGCGTCAATGCCACGTTGAGCGGGCTCGAGAATAAATTGGTGCGCAGCCACGCCACAGGTCCGACATAGCTCGACGGCGGCGGCAGAGAAGGATGTTGGCCCGGCGGGTATTCTTGCTGATCGATGACGTCGGGCATCGCCTACCGCTCTTTCAGCGCAATGCGCTTGTTATACCAATTCATGAATCCTGAAATGAGCAGGCTCAACGTCAGATAGACAAACATCGTTATGAGCAGGCACTCGACCGCCTGACCCGTCTGGTTCAGCACGGTGCCGGCGAACACATTGACCAGATCCGGATAGCCGACCAGCACGCCCAGCGTGGAGTTCTTCATCAGGTTCAGGTACTGGCTGGTCAAAGGCGGCACGATCACGCGCATCGCCTGCGGAATGGTTACCAGCCGCAGCGTCGCGCCGGGCCGCAACCCCAGGGAAAAGGCTGCCTCGGTCTGACCGTGATTGACCGATTGAATTCCGGCGCGGACGATCTCGCCGATGAAGGCCGCCGTGTAGGCGACCAGCGCCAGCAGGACCGCGATGAATTCCGGCAGGATGACCCAGCCCCCGCGGAAGTTGAAACCCTTCAGCTCGGGATATTCCCAGGTCCAGGGCTGGCCGGTCACGATCGTCGCGATGACGGGTGCGCCGACGATCAGACCCAAACCCACCCAGAAAACCGGGAACGGCTCGCCGGTTTTTTCCTGCCGTCGCTTCGCCCAGCGCCGCACGATCCAGGTGGCCGCGACCGCGGCGAGAAATGCCAGCGGTACCGCACCGAAAGCCGGCTCCGTTACGAGCCTTGGAAAACTGATTCCGCGATTGTGCAGGAAGAACGTGCCGTCGATGTCGATCGCGTTGCGCACGAGCGGCAGAGCCGAGAGCACGCCGAAATACCAGAACACGATTTGCAGGGGGAGCGGGATATTGCGGATCGTTTCCAGATAGACCGTCGCTATCTTTCGCACGATCCAGTTGGGCGACAGTCTCAATATGCCGATTATGAAACCCCAGATCGTCGCGAACAGGATGCCCACGGCGGACAGTACCAGGGTATTGACCAGCCCGACCCAGAAGACGCGGCCGTAACTGCTCTCAACCGTGTAAGGAATGAGGGTGATGGAGATATCGAAGCCGGCCTGACGGCCAAGAAACTCGAATCCCGAGGCGATCCCGCGGCTCGCAAGATTGGTCGCCGTGTTGTTGATGATGTAGGCCGCGAACGCGAGAATCGCACTGAGAATAACGATCTGAAAGATGATTCCGCGGACGCGCTGGTCGCGCCACCAATGGGCGGTCCGGATGCCGGCGATCGCATGATCCGACATAGCCGCGGCCTCCTATCGCGAATTGACCAAAAGGCGACGGTGCGCCGGAATGCCCGTGAGGGCCCGGCGCACCGTTACCAAAGTCAGCTGCCGATGACGCTTAGCGCATCGGCGGCGCGTACAGGAGACCGCCCTTGCTCCAGAGCTGGTTGAGGCCACGAGCGAGGCCCAGCGGCGTCTTCACGCCGACGTTCGTCTCGAAGCTTTCGCCGTAGTTTCCGACCATCGAGATGATGTTGTAGGCCCACTCGTCCGAGAGGCCGAGCATGCTGCCCATACGGGCTTGGCCTTCTTCGACCTTCTCCACGCCGAGCAGACGTTGAACCTCGGGATTCTCCGAGCTCTTCATTTCTTCGACGTTTTCCGACGTCACGCCAAATTCCTCGGCGATGATCATCGAGTTGAGAGTCCAGCGAACGATATCACCCCACTGATTGTCGCCGTGCCGGACCAGCGGACCGAGCGGCTCTTTCGAGACGATCTCGGGCAGGATGATGTGGTCGCCCGGGACGGTCAGCACCGAACGCTCGGCCGCCAGGCCGGAAGCGTCCGTTGTGTAGGCATCGCACCGCCCTTCGTCATAGGCCTGGCGCGCTTCCTCGTTCTTCTGGAATACGATGGAGTTCAATTCCATGCTGTTGGCACGGAAATAGTCCGCGAGATTGAGTTCGGTCGTCGTTCCCGTCTGGACGCAGACAGACGCACCATCCAGCTCCAGCGCGCTCGCAACGCCGAGCTCGGAGCGGACCATGAAGCCCTGACCGTCATAATAGTTGACGCCGACGAACTCGAAGCCGAGCTGCACGTCGCGCGAGAAAGTCCAGGTCGTATTACGAGCGAGGACGTCGATCTCACCCGACTGTAGGGCGGTAAACCGCTCCGTGGCGGTCGTCGGGACGTATTTGACCTTGGTGTCATCGCCCAGCACTGCCGCCGCGATCGCACGGCACATATCGACATCGAGCCCGGTCCAGTTGCCCTGGTCGTCCGGGGAAGCAAACCCGGCGAGGCCGGTCGTGACGCCGCAATTGAGTGTGCCGCGCGCCTTGACGTCCTCAAGCGTCGTCGCACTGGCGACGCCGGCGGACGCCATCAACGCGATGGCAGCCACACCCGAGAGAATTCGGAAATGTTTCATGGTCTAGCCTTTCCCTGTATCTGGCATTTGCTGCCGTTCTTAACCGGGACGCCGCATCGCGGTTTCCCCGCGCGGATCGCCCGTTTGAGCGCCCCGCTTGTGACAAAGCTTTAACACACGCTCGCGCGATGGTACAAGCATCGGCAACCAATTCAGCCCCATCGGCTCACAGTGCATGACCTCGAGAAAACCCAACAATGACACGGTGTTGGCGCATGCGGGCAACCGTCCGTATGAGCATAAGGGCATCGTCAACCCGCCGGTCTACCACGCGTCGACGGTGCTGTTCCCAACGGTCGCTGCGCTCGAGCAAGCGATACAGGACCGCTTTCGGGGCGTCAGCTACGGGCGGTACGGAACGCCGACCACTTTTGCGCTGGAAGAAGCCGTGGCGGCGCTCGAGGGTGGCGCACACGCGATAACGCTGCCGAGCGGCCTCGCCGCGATCACCATGGCCATCATGAGCTTCGCCAAACCAGGCGATCACGTTCTGGTGGCCGACAATGTCTACGATCCGGTTCGCGGCTTCTGCGAACGCATCCTCAAATCCTACGGCATCGAGGTCGCCTATTTCGATTCCTCGATCGGCAAGGATGTCGCAGGCTTGTTCACCGACAAGACCCGGATCCTCTATTTCGAAACGCCGGGATCGCTGACCTTCGAGATGCCCGATGTGGCGGCGCTCGCCGCACCGGCGCGCGAGCGGGGCATCCTCGTGATGGTGGATAATACCTGGGCGACAGGGTTGCATTTCAAACCGCTCGCGCATGGCGCCGATCTATCGATCTATGCCGCGACCAAATACATCGCCGGCCATTCAGACGTGATGATGGGCATGATCGTCTGCGGTACGGAACATTACCGGCCGATCAAGATGTTCGCGCACGGGCTAGGCATGGCGGTCGCCCCCGACGATTGCTATCTGGCTTTGCGCGGGCTGCGCACCTTGTCGGTCCGGCTGGAACGCCATGAAGCCAATTCGGTGGCGGTCGCCACGTGGCTGGAAGGCCGCCCCGAAGTCGCGCGCGTCATGCACCCCGCGTTGGCGCGCGATCCCGGCCATGCCATCTGGCAACGCGACTTCACCGGCGCCGGTGGCCTGTTCGGCGCGGTGCTGCACCCGGTCGACAAGGCGGCGCTCGCCGCCATGCTGGACGGGCTGTCGCTGTTCGGCATGGGCTTTTCCTGGGGCGGCTATGAAAGCCTGATCCTTCCGGTCGATCCGGCAAAGTCGCGCACCGCCACCGGATGGACCGAGCCGGGGCCGACCCTGCGCTTGCATGTCGGGCTCGAAGATCCCGCCGACCTGATTGCCGATCTCGCCCTCGGGTTCGAGCGAATGCGCGCGGCCGCCGCGCAATGACGGAATTGGATCGGGATACCCTCCTCGGCCTCATCGCCTTCGACGAACGCGGTCTCGTACCGGCGATCGCGCAGCAGCATGACAGCGGCGAAGTGCTGATGATGGCCTGGATGAATAAAGAGGCAATCGCCGAGACGGTCGCGACCGGCAAAGTCTGCTATTGGTCGCGCTCGCGCGGCGCGCTCTGGCGCAAAGGCGAAACGTCCGGCCAAACCCAGCAGCTCGTTGAACTGCGTGTCGATTGCGACGGCGACTGCCTTCTGCTGCTCGTCGATCAGACCGGCGTTGCCTGCCATACCGGGCGCCGCACGTGCCATTTCCGCGCCTGGCGCAATGGCGAATGGCGCGAGATCGCCCGCGTCACCGTGGCGCCCGACGTCTTGTACGGCAACTGATGCCCAGTGATCAGCCCGAACCGCCGATCGTCATCGTCGGCCCGACAACGCGCTGCGGCACCAGCCTGTTGCAGCGCGCACTGAATTCGACGCGGAAAATCGTCATCTACGGCGAGAACTTCACGTTCATGCAGAAGTTCCCTGACATGGTTCACGGGTCCGCACGTAATCTGAACGCGAAGCGCCGGAACATCGCGACCAGTCGCGAGATGCTGCGTTCGGGAGTCGATTTCGAGGCGAGCGCGCTCTTTCCCGACTACGACGCTTATATCGATACGATCCGACAGGGGTTTCACGGAATCGCACGATTGTACCGGACGGATGCGAAGGAGCTCGGATTCGATCGCTGGGGCCTCAAGCATCAGGTTCGCGATCAACGGACCTTCGAAGTCGTGCCCCAATTGTTGCCGCGCGCGCGTTTCATCTTCATCTATCGCGAGCTGATCGCGGTCGCCCGCTCGGCCAAATCGCGCTGGCCCGGCGACTTCAAATCGGAAGCGGATTACCAGCGCTTCGGCGACAACTGGGCACGAAACATCCGTACCGCGCTCGATCTCGAAAGTGAGCGCTTCGTCGTGTTGCGCTACGAAGAGTTCATCGCCGATCCGGAGCCATTCCTCCGTCGGATCGAGGCATTCACCGGCATCGACGGGATCGATCGTTCGGTGATGACGCGCCGTATCAATGCCAATCCGCTGATCGATGCCGACGCGAAGGGCAAGAGCCCCGACAGCTATCGGGAGCCGGCCGATCTCTCCGATCGGCAGCGGGACCTGCTGATGGTCGAGGCGCGACCGCTGCATGAAGGCCTCGGCTACAGCGCCGCCTGAGCCGTCCGGTCAGATCACTCGAAGGCCGGGGCATCCTCGACCAGCCGCACATAGCCCGGGAAATCGATGTTCGTGCCGCACACGATGATTGCGGTGTGACCTCCGCGCAGGCGCTCCGCCAGCGGCCCGAGCGCCGCCATGAGTGCTGCAGCGCCCGCGGGTTCGACCGCCAGTTTCAGCCGTTGGAACATCAGCGCCATGCCGGTGCGCATGACATCGTCGGGCAGCAGGACGATCTCCGAAAGATAGTGGCGGCAGAGTTCGAACGTATACGGCGTCGCGTGCGGCGCATTGAGGCTGTCGGCAATGGTCCGGCGATCGTCGAGGGCGAGCGGCCTGCCCGCCTCGATGCTGCGTTTCATCACCGCCGATCCTTCCGGCTCCACGCCGAATATCACGCAGGACGGATGCAGATGCCGGACCGCGGCGGCAATGCCGGCGCATAGCCCGCCGCCGCCGATCGGGATCACGACAGCATCGAGCCGACCGACCTGGCGGGCGAGTTCAAGCCCGACGGTCGCAGTGCCCAGTATGGTGTTCTTCCCTTCGAACGGATGCACGAACGAGCGGCCCTCGCGGTCACGGAGTTCCTCGACCCGGGCGAAGGCCTCGGCAATATCATCGGTCAACACCACCCGCGCGCCATAGCGACGGCATAAAGCTTGCCGGAACGGGTTCGCTGTCTTCGGCATGACCACCGTCGCATCGATGCCGAGCAAGGAAGCGGCGTAGGCAACGCCAGCCGCATGATTGCCGGCACTAACCGCGACCACACCGCGCGCGCGTTCTGCATCGCCGAGATGCAGCATGTTGGTCAGCGCACCGCGAGGCTTGAACGTGCCGGTGCGCTGCAACAGTTCGAGCTTGAGGTGCAAAACGGCATCCGCGCCGAGCGACCGCTCGACGAGTTCATCATGCCATTCATGAACCGGCGTCGTTGCGACCATGTCGCCGAGACGCGTTCGATTGGCTTCGATCTCGGCGAGGGCGGGTATGTCCATTTTGTGATCCTGGCGGGGAGAATGGGTGCGCCGTATTGGGCGAACGCGACAACCACGCTTTCGCCGCTACGTTCGCCTTGCTTTTGTCCGTCACCTGTCTAAATCGTCGTTGGCGGCCTTGGGCTGCAAGCCTCCCGGACGAACAACGGATGGTCTGCACAAGGCCGTAAACTGTGGTAACGATCGGCCATAAGCAAGTTTTTCCCCGCTGTCGGAAGCCGGACTGGCTTCCTGACGATCTGACGAGGAAAACCTGGCCATGAAACCGGTCTGTTTGTTGCCACAGCCCGCACTGACCCTTCATCGTTCGACCGAAGGTCGAGAAGACCCGTCATGACACCGACACGCATCCTCCTTCAAACCACGATCGAGCCGGTGCCGGACGACTGGCGCATCGCACGCTTCTCCCTCCTTCGCGCACATCTCGCGGGCTTGCGCGGGCAAGACGGCGAGCCGCTCTACGACGTAACGGCGCGCGATCGGGGCGCGCCGCCGGGATTTTCCGATCCGGTGCTGGCAAGGATCGACGAGAGCGATTTTAGCCAACTTTGGTTGTTCGCCGTCGACACCGGCGATGGGCTCAATGAAGAGGAATGCGCGGCGATCGCGCGCTTCCGCGATCGCGGCCGCGGCCTGCTCGTCACGCGGGACCACATGGATCTCGGATCGTCCGTCTGCGAGCTGGGCGGCGTCGGTCGCGCGCATCACTTCCATTCGCAGAATCCAAATCCGGACCCGACGCGACGCAGGATCGACGATCCCTTCACTCAGCAGATCCTCTGGCCCAACTTCCATTCGGGCGCCAACGGCGATTTCCAAAAGATTGCGCCGGTCGGTGACATTCATCCGCTGCTGGCCGATCCCGACGCGCCAAGTGGGTTCCTGCGCTACCTTCCCGCCCATCCGCATGAGGGCGACGTGTCGGCACCATCCGACGACCCGAGAGCGCGCGTTATCGCGACCGGCCGCAGCAAGGTCACGGGTGTTGAATTTGCGATCGCGGTTGCCTTCGAGCCGCAAGCCGACGGGACCGGCGCAGGCCTGGCTCAATCCACCTTCCAACACTTCGCCGACTACAACTGGGATCCCGGCATGGGCGCGCCCAGCTTCGTGACCGAGCCGCCGGGACAGGGTCTTGCGACATCGCCGGAAGCGCGTCGGTCCATCGAGCGATATATGACAAATGTCGCGCACTGGCTGAAGCCACGTGCCTGATCTGCAAGCGTTTGAAGCATGGCTTTCCCGGCGTGACTCTGGGGAAAGCTGGTGCGCCCGGGAGGACTCGAACCTCCGACCAACAGCTTAGAAGGCTGCTGCTCTATCCATCTGAGCTACGGGCGCTCGTGGGGTGGTCCCACTGCACGCCGCAACGCACGGTCAGTGGGTCCAGCGGCCGACGCGATTATAGGCGAAATTGTCCGCGTATGCCTTCGGCCGGACCTTCCGCCCCTGCGGCGACAGGATTTCATAAGAGAGCTTGTTCTTCTTGGCGTACGCGACCGCCTCGGCCTCATTGTCGAAGAAGAGGCGAAGCTGGCCTCTGGTATCGCCGGACGAGGTCCAACCCATCAGCGGATCGGCACGCCGCGCCTCCGCCGGCTCGAACTCCAGCAGCCAGCGCTGCGTGTTGCCCTCGCCCGACTGGGTCGCCGTCTTGCTCGGCCGATAAATCCGCACATGCATGGCGCGTCTTCCATCTCAACAAACGGCCTTCGGGCGGGCGCTGGTCGGGGCGAGAGGATTCGAACCTCCGACATCCGGCTCCCAAAGCCGGCACTCTACCAGACTGAGTTACGCCCCGGCGCCCGGGATTGGCCGGAAAATAGGGGTTTGCCGGTGCCGGCGCAACAAAGATGCCAATGTCCTGCGCCCGGGCGTTGGCGGTCCTGATTCGATCGGGCAGGTTGGGGCCACATGCGCCATGGGGCGATGAGGCAAACAAGACCAGAGGGATCATCATGCACCGCCAACCAGGCATTCTCGTTGCCCTCGGGCTCATTCTCTTCGCTCTGGGTGCATCCGACGCAGCTCGATCGCAAAAGAGCGACATCGATTTGCCGGCGCTGCCGGCGATCGAGGATTTCGGCGCCGAGGAAGATGAGATCCTGCTGCAGCCCGCGGACCGTATCTATGCGGAGGCTGCCGCCCGTCTTGCGGCCCGGTTCATGGCAGGTAGCGTCACGGACGACGGGCTCTTCCGGTACGAGTTCGATTTCGTTGCCGGCACCTGGTCGCAAAAGGACAATATCGTCCGTCAGGCCGGCGCGACCTCCGCACTTGGCGCCTATTTGGCTACGCTTGGACGAGATTCCGTCGTCGAGACGGCATTGCAGCGGGTTCTGCGAACCCTCTCGGACTATTCGATCCATTTCAGAGGCGGCCAGCTGGTATCGACCGATGGCACGCTCGCCGGCGCGCAAACTGGTGCGACGGCACTCGCCTTGCATGGCGAGGTTTTGTACGCAGCGGCCACAGGAGACCAGCAATTCGCCGAGGCGCGGGCGGCATGGATCGAGGGCATCCTGGGCCACTGGGACCCTGCACTGGGGATGCGCCGCACCCCCATTCGATCGGAACGCTCACCCTATTTCGACGGCGAAACCTGGCTGGCGCTGGCGACCTATATCGAACTGTTCCCCGGCGACGCCCGCGTCGCCGACGAAATCGGTCGCATGGATACGGCACTGATGAGCCATTACCGCGAGCAGCCGAATTCCAGTTTTTTCCATTGGGGGGCGCTGGCATCCCGGGTCCGCCATCGCAGTACCGGCGATCCGAAATTCATCGCGTTCGCCGCCGCCCAGGCGGCCGTGTTCCTTACCGAGATGCGCCCGTACATCAATCCGCAGACCACCACCTGCTCCAGCGTGGAGGGCCTGGCATCGATCTGGCATCTTCTGGCCGGCGAGCCGAGCCTCGTCACATTCCGTGCCAACATGCGCAACCGGGTCCTCAACGAGCAGCATAAGAACGCGCTGCTGCAGATCCGTCCAGGTCAGACGGAACTTCAGACGGCCCCCGGCGTCATGCTGTCCTCGGAAGCGATGCCCGATTTCACGGGCGCGTACTTCAACGCCCGGCATCGCCCGCAGTCACGGATCGATACGACCCAGCACTGCCTCAATGCCTGGTTGCAAATGCTCAATTAGTGCCGCGCTCCCGCCGGCGCCGACTGGGGCGCTCATGATCACTCGGGAGCCGTGTCCGCGGTCTCGTCGTCTGTAGCCGTATCATCCCGGTCCGAATCATCCGTACTGGAATCATCGTCCGAACTGTCGCCGCCACCCCCGATCGGGCCGCCGCTGTCCCTCCCCTGGCCCGGAGAAGGGACGTCGCAGGCGATGGTGGGCGGGCATTGATCCACGGTCGTGTCGCGACGGGCATAGGCTGGGTCCGACTGAGCCATGGCGACAAGAACGACCATCACCGCCGCACCGAGCAGTATCGTTCGATTGATCGACATCGGAACCTTTCCGGGGCCTCTTCACGGCCCCCAAACGCAATCACGCCCTGCTTCAACCTATGGAACGATAATACGCTCATGGCCGGGCTAACGACAAACACGCACGGCCCCGCGCCTCAATCGGGATTACGCATGTTTCGGCTTCCCCGGCGGCCAGAACTCGCGCTTGACGGCGCGCTGCCCTGCCGGGCATCACGGGTGCCGGATCAATCGACCCCGTGACGGGCGGCAGATGGCGCAGACGAAGATATTCTGCATCGGGTTTCACAAGACCGGCACGTCGAGCCTGGCGCAGGCGCTCCGCCACCTCGGCTATCGCGTCTGCTTTAACCTGCAGTGGAACAATCCCGATCTGATCCGGGACGTCGAACGCGTCTGTTTCAACCTGACAAAGAAATACGACGCATTCGAAGACAATCCCTGGCCCCTGCTCTACCGGCAACTCGATCGCTGGTATCCCGACGCGAAGTTCATCCTGACCCGGCGGGAAACCGAGTCCTGGTATCGCAGCGCCGCCAATTTCTTCGGCGACCGCTCCACGCTGATGCGGCAATGGATTTACGGTGACGATGCCGGCTCGCCGATCGGCAACAAGGCGATCTATTGCGAGCGCTTCGACCGACATTACCGCGAGGTGCGCGCGCATTTTGCGGGTCAGCCCGGCCGGATGACCATCATGGACATCACCAAAGGCGACAGTTGGCCCGAACTGTGCAATTTCCTCGGCAAGGCGGTGCCCGATGCGCCGTTCCCGCATGCCAAGCGCGCCGAGTATCAGGGCGACGGCGACGCGCCGGTCGGACGAACCGATTAGCCTCGGCGTCGCGTCACGCCGAATAACCGGTCACTAAGGCATTCCCCATAAAATCAACGACTTCCGAGATTGACCCTCTCGCCAGAGGCCGCCGGCTTGTGATATAAGTAAACAAATCCGGCCATTTCGCGTCGGCATTTCAGCGCGGCCAAGACCTCAAGGGCACAGAATGTTGGTGGCATTGACGAATCGTCGGAAATCTCCCCCTGTGGAGATCGGCGGACGCTTCAGTAAGCGCGAGACTCCGTGGGTCGTCTGGGAGGTCAAATCGACCTATCGCGGGATCGACGGTTATCCCTACGCGGCGATGATCTGTCTCGCTGATCCGACGCAGCACAAGACGCTCAGCCTGCGCGTTCTCGAAGACGGCGAGCAATACGCTCGGGTGGGTTGATCGGCCGGTCGCTTGCCGCGCAAAGTGGGCGCTTGCAGCAGCCGGAGCCGACATGTCCAACCGCACCCTCGATCTGAACGATCGCCTCTACAATTATCTGCTCGACCATTCCTCGCGCGAGGATGCATTGCTGCGTCGACTGCGCGAAGAAACCGCCAAGCTTCCTATGGCCATAATGCAGATCTCGCCCGAACAGGGGCAGTTCATGAATCTGCTGACCGAGATCGTGGGCGCCCGGCGCGTCATTGAGGTCGGCACATTTACCGGCTATAGCTCGATCTGCGTCGCGCGGGCGCTCCCCGCCAACGGCCATCTGATCTGCTGCGACATTTCCGAGGAATACACGTCGATCGCGCGGCGCTACTGGACAGAGGCGGGCTTGACCGACCGCGTCACCCTCAAGATCGCACCGGCGATGAATACGCTGGACGGGCTGATCGCAGCCGGCGAAGACGGTCAGTACGATCTCGCCTTCATCGATGCCGACAAATTGAACTATGATGGCTATTACGAGCGTATCCTGCGGCTTTTGCGGCAAGGCGGCGTCGTCATGATCGACAATGTGCTCTGGTTCGGCGCCGTGGCCGATCCCTCGGTAACCGATGAAGACACCGTCGCGATCCGCCGACTGAACGACAAGCTGCACAAGGACGAGCGCGTGAGCATGAGCCTCGTCCCGATCGGCGACGGTGTGACGCTCGCGCGAAAGCGTTAGCCTCCTCCGCTCGCGGTCATGTCGCGCGTCATTGCATTCTATCTGCCCCAGTTCCATCCAATCCCCGAGAACGACGATTGATGGGGCGACGGCTTCACCGAATGGACGTCGGTTACGCGCGCAACGCCGCTGTTCGAGGGTCACTATCAGCCACATGTGCCGGCCGACCTCGGCTATTCATCGAGAATCTCGAGCCGCTCGGCCCAGTCTGACGTCATTCGAATCTGGTCGATCGCGACACGGCCTTCGTCGCCGGCAAGATCCTCGACCGACACGATGCGGTTGGCGATCTCGTGTATCGCAACGCCGAACAGGCGCCACGCGCCGGTGACGGTAAAATTGACCTGCAGACATCGGGAACGGCCGGACGACCGGACCAGCGCATAGCGGTCATGCAAGCCGGCAACGAAACTGTCATAGGGCTCGGGCGCGGCAGAGAGATTGCCCGGCGAATCGATATCGAAGGCTGGCCCGAGATTGATAACGAGCGGCACCAGCATCTTGGGCGCCTCGGTCTGGCGCATGCCGGTTGAACTGGTTTCGGTCCAGCCGTGATAGTCGCCGATGACGAGGCTGTGCAGCCGCGGATCCGGCGCGCGAAACACCGACCCCCATTCGCCGAGAGCAAAAGATTGGCGCACGACGCGCATCGGGAGGGGTTCGGGGCTCGAGCCGTCTCCTGTTCTGCAGAAGACGCAAGTCTTGGCCACTCTGGTGCCGCAAACCACCGCCCCTCGCAGCGGTCAGTGCGCGCCTTCGGGCAGGAGGACCACGTCGCCCGGCTTGATGCCCAGGCGCGAGACGGTGCCGCCATTGAGTTCGAGCACGGCAATGACCGGTTTCTGAGAGTTGATCACTTCCTCGGAGAACGGCACCGCGCGCTCGCGGATCGCAACGATCTTTCCGTCGGCGCCGATGAACAGCATATCGAGGGGGATGCGGGTATCGCGCATCCACATCGTGACGATGCGCTCGGCCTCGTACAGGAACAGCATGCCCTGGTCCGGATCGAGCCGGTCGCGATGCATCAGGCCCACCGAGCGCTCGGCCGATGTCCGCGCGATTTCCACGACGAAGTGGATCTCCCCACCCGATGCGGTCGTGATCGTCACGACATCGCCCGCGCCATTGGCCGCCACCGGGCCGACCCGCCCGATCGACGCCAGCAGCAGCAACGCCGTCGATCCGCGCAGAAGCAGGCGCCGCCGGGAATGTTGTTTCATGATGATCCGCGTACCAGTTCCAGAAGCAGAACCGCGGCAAACAGCGCCACGATCACCAGCGTCGCGACACTCATCACGGGATCGCGCGCAAGCAGGCCCTTCGGTCCGCCGCAGCGCATCAGCCACACGACACCAGCACCGGTGACGATCTCACGGCCGATACGCCCCGCCGCCGCGATGTTTCTTCCCAGCCTCAGGCCGCGCCGCGCCATCGTCGGCAGCAGCTTTCGATAGAGCCATTCAGCGTCAATGTTGATGCCGGGCAGCTCCGGTGGGTAAAGCCGATAGAGCTTGAGCCAGGTGAACGCGAGCGCCGAAAAGAACAGGAGCTGGCACTGCGTCAGGATATGCGCCCAGGTATAGGGCTCATACGCGACCGGGAACGGCAGCATGTCGTAGAGCAGCCGGGGATACACGCCGTTGAAGATGCAGATCGCGGCGGCGATGGTCATCGCGATCAGCATCGACGCCGGCGCTTCCTTGACGCGCAAACCGGAATCATGTGCGAAGAAGGTGAAGAACGGGATCTTGATGCCGGCATGATGGAAGACGCCTGCCGACGCAAACAGCAAGGCGAGCCAAACCCCGTCATAGCCGCCGTCGAGCGCCGCCACCATGACCATCGATTTCGAGACGAACCCGGAGAACAGGGGAAAGGCCGAGATCGATGCGGCACCGACGATGCAGAGCGCGGCGGTCTTCGGCATCGATTTATAGAGCCCGCCGAGATCGGACCCGTTCATGCGGCCCGTGCGATAGAGTACCGCGCCCATCGACATGAACAATAAACCCTTGAAGATCACGTCGTTGAAGGCGTGGCTGATGGCACCGTTGATCGCGAGCTCGGTGCCGATGCCGATGCCGCAGACCATGAAGCCGAGCTGGTTGATCATGCTGTAGGCGAGCACGCGGCGCAGATCGTTTTCGATCACAGCGAAGAAGATTGGGAACATCGTCATCGTGGCGCCGATATAGATCAGTGCCTCGGTGCCCGGATAAAGCCGCGCCAACGCATAGATCGCGACCTTCGTGGTAAAGGCACTCATCAGCACGGAGCCGGTCTCGGTCGCTTCCGGATAGGAATCGGTGATCCAATTGTGCAGCAGCGGGAACCCGCATTTGATCCCGAGCGCGAGGAAGATGAGCCAGCCGGCCCAACCTTCGAGCGCGATCGGATCGAGGCCGAGCGGCCGTCCCTCGCCGATCAGCGCCAGCACGCCGGCCAACAGCAGCATCCCCGACCCCACCTGGATCATTAGGTAGCGCAGCGCGCTGCGCTCGGCGCTGCGGGTTCGCCGCGCCAGCACGAGGAAGACCGAGGTCAGCGCCAGCCCTTCCCAGAACAGGAACAAGGTCAGCAGATCGCCGGCGAAGACCGCGCCGATCGCGCAGCCGGCATAGACCATGCCGGCGACATGCTGCAGCCGGTCGCGCATATGCAACCCGTAGATCGCGCCGATCAGCGCCGCGAGATGAAACAGCCAGCCGAACAGCAACGTCAGCCGGTCGGTTTCGACCAAGATGAGTTCGCGCCCGAGCAGCGTGACCGTCTCGACCACGGCCGGGTCGAGATGCCAGAGATTGATCGCGCCCAGAATGGGTGTCGCGACCATGATCGCGCCGCGCAGCCATCCGCGGGTCGCTGCAGCGAAAGCCGCCCCGATGAAGAACGGCAGGAAGGGCGCGAGGCTAGTCATCGTAATAATCTTCCGGCCGCATCAGAATCCTGCGCAGCGCCTTGGCGATCAGCACCAGCAGCACGCAGGCGACGAAGCCGTAGAGCGCATAGAAGCCAAACAGCAGCTCCCATGGATGATCGACGTGGCGATCGACCAGAAAATCGGCGGCGAGCACGATAATGCAGGCGGCGCAGAGCGCCCGGATCACGGTGCGCACGTTCCGCGGATGATCGAACAGATGTCGCCGTGGCGGCGTTGGCTCTTGCGCATTCATGCTCATGGCAAAACATCTCCGGGCTCGATTGCTCGGCCCAACAGATCGAGGATCGGATCGGGAAACAGGAATAGAGCGAGACAGCCGAGCGTGGTAATGCCGATTGCCAGCAGACAGGCCAATGGCGCCTCGCGCCGCGCGCCGCTGGCGCCCGCCGGCGCCGGTCGGAAGAACGCGCGGAACGGGATCGGCAGCAGATAGAATATATTGAGCAAGGTGCTGACGGCGAAAATCGCCACCAGCCACGCGCTGCCGCCGAACCAGGCCCCCTCGATCAGATAATATTTGCTCCAGAGACCGGCGAGAGGCGGCAGGCCGATGATGCTGAGGCTGCCGATCAGGAAGGCGGTCATCGTCCAGGGCATCGTCCGGCCGAGCCCGTCCAGCTCGCTCACTCGCGTCTTGTGCGTTGCGACCAGGATCGCCCCAGCACAGAAGAACAATGTGATCTTGCCGAAGGCATGGGTCGCGATATGCATGCCGCCGCCGAGAAATCCGGCCGGGTCCGCGATCAGAGCCGCAAGCACGATGTAGGAGAGCTGGCTCACCGTCGAGTAGGCAAGCCGTGCCTTCAAATTGTCCTGCGTAATCGCAATAAGCGATGCAGCGATCACAGTGAACGCAGCCACGATCTGCAAGGCCACAGTTGCATCGAGCCCGATCACAAGGTCGAAGCCGAAGATGTAAGTGACGATCTTCAGGATACTGAACACGCCCGCCTTCACCACGGCGACCGCATGCAGCAGCGCGCTGACCGGTGTCGGCGCCACCATCGCGGCGGGCAGCCAGCGATGAAACGGCATGACCGCTGCCTTGCCGATGCCGAAGACATAGAGTGCGAGCAGCAGGCCGGCGATTCCACTCGTCACCTTACCGTCGAGAATCCCGCCGGGTCGGAATTCGAGCGTGCCGGCGACCGCATAGGTCCCGATGATGGCGACAAGAAACAGGCCGATCGAGGTTCCAATCAGGATCCCGAGATAGGTCCGCCCGGCGCGCTTGGCTTCGCTGGTGCCGTAATGCGTGACCAGCGGAAAGGTCGATAGGGTCAGCGCCTCGTAAAACACGAAAAGCGTCAGCAGATTGCCGGCAAAGGCGATTCCCATCGTCGCCGCGATCGCGACGGCGAAGAACGCATAGAAGCGGGTCTGGTTCTTTTCCCGATGTGCGCGCATGTAGCCGATCGAGTAAAGCGACGTCACGATCCAGAGCCCGCTCGCGACCAGTGCGAACAGCATGCCGAGCGGTTCCACCGTGAGTTCGAGCGGCAGGCCGAGGATCGGCCTGGCCAGTACCACAATGAGTGTTGCGCCCTCCTGC
>JBBDWW010000342.1:0-17367 GCA_040902645.1 Dongiaceae bacterium
CACGCAGGCCGACGGCTACCGCTATCGATGGGACGAGGCGCTGTTCGACGGCAAGCGGATCACGGCGCGACGGACCTTCCGCGACATTCGCGACTACAACCGGAGACTTCCCGAAACGATCATGCAGCAGCTGATTGCCAGCTGGTCGCCGCCGGGCTGGGTCGAACTCGAGGCTGTGCTGGATGTTGCAACGGCGGTCGTGACATTGTCCGGCGATCAATGGTCGATGCACGTCACTTACGGGGGCGACAGTTTCGGCGGGAATCTGCAGGTGGAAAGCATCCACACGCCCTATGCATACGGCCTGAGCATGAGCCGCTCCGGCAGCGCCGAACATCTGGCCTGGGGCGCACCCGACGACGCGCTGCCCTAGGCGCGCGCGATTAGAACTTGATCAGCGTCAGGATGCCGTATGCCGTGATGTTTCTGGCGAGCATGTCCTTGAACTTCGGCGCCGGCACATCGATCAGTCGGCCGATATTCGGATCGAAGATGCGCACACCCACGATGCGGCCGGTGCTCCGGTTTATTTTCAGCCCGTCGATAATCACCGCGTGAAATGCATCGCGACCGAATTGCGGGCCGAGCTCGAGCACGATCTTGACGATGTAGCCCCGCTCGAGCGCCGACCAGATGTGGCGCATCTTGATCATGCGATTCCAGCCGCGATCGATCTCTGCCACCTTGGCACCGAAATGCCGGAGATAGTCGCGCACGGCAAGCTGATCGAAACCGCCAAGATAGCCATCGCCGCGCAGCAGATCGCGGACCCCGCGCGTGCCGCGCTGGTAGGGCCTGGGCGCATTGGCAAGCTGCTCCACCATGATCTGGTCGATCAGGACCTGGCCCTCGTCCTCGGCAACCCTGCGCCCCGTTCCCTTCAGAATGGCATAGTTCGAGGCGACCTCGTTGCAGGTCGGTCGTGTCTGCGTCGGCAGGAGCTTGTCGTCGAACGGATCGACCATTTTCGCGTCCGGCCCGTACGCCCGCTCCATGTAGATGAGTTCAGCGGCAAAATCCGCAGAGTCGTCGACAGCGCGCTGGGTCATGATGGTTGCCGCGATCGGGCGGTCGGCATTCTTCATCACGCAGCTGGTCGGGGCATCGTCGATGGTATCGGACGTGACGCGCAGCATGGTCTGCTCGCGTTGGATCTGCTTGAGCGACGGCGGCAGGTCCGGGATTTCGGCCAAATCGTCGACGACCCGGATGCCCGATGAACCCGAAGGCAGTATTGTGCTGTAGCGAAGCTGGCCGCTGCCGACCCGCGCGCGCCAGATGTCGGTTGCCACCAGCGCCCGTGGGTTGATGTCGGCGAGCGTGAGGATGGCCCCCGATGCCAGGCCGACACCGGCCAGCACGCGCTCCCAGGTCGGTCGGCTCGTGCCCCAATGGTCGGTGCCGGTGACGACCAGATAGAGGTCGCCGCCGGGCAGCGCCGTGACATAGCCCTGATAGAGGCCGAAGGAGAAGTTCTCGATGGTCGTCCGGGTGAAGCTGTTGAGCAGCTCCTGGCTGAGCTGGAACAGCGCCGTGCGCACGAACATCGCTTCCGCTGGCGAGGTCCAGGCAATACCGGGATCGTCCGCTGCGGTATGGGCA
Source organism: Dongiaceae bacterium (assembly GCA_040902645.1). Taxonomy (GTDB): domain Bacteria; phylum Pseudomonadota; class Alphaproteobacteria; order Dongiales; family Dongiaceae; genus JAWXBK01. The sequence continues at coordinate 1,603 of JBBDWW010000342.1, forward strand.
TCGGGCGTGAGATCTTCGCCGGTCAGGCCCTCGAGATACGCCTTCATCAGCGGGTTGAACCAGGACGGATCCGACGGCGGCGCTGGCGGGTAACGCTGGATATACTCGTAATACTTGGCGATCTGCGCGTCGGTGAGCCCGATCAATCCGGCGCTGGTGAGATCGGCGACGGGCGCATCGGTTGAATCGGTGGCGTCGCTTCTCGTGATCGCGATGAAACGGCCCGGTCCGCGGTCCATGCCGAGATAGAGTTCGCCGAGCTCGTAGCGGTGCAGATCGGTGATCTTGTCGATGGCCAATAGCTGACGGTAATTCGCCAGCATCTGCAGACGAATGCCGGCCGCGTCCTTCTGGGCGGCGGTATAATCGCCCTGCTGGATCGAGCGATAGACGATCTCGAGCCGATCGACCCCCTCGCGATGCATGGCGATGCCGCGCTGGACCCAACTGTTATAGACGAGGACCTGCTGGTAAACGTCGTCGTAGGAGAACTCGACGATCTCGCCGTCCTTTACATTCAGATCGAGGCAATCGCCTGCGACGCCGAAGATCCAGGCGATCGACATGATTTGCGGATTCCGCGCCGGCCGCGCCAGCAGGCTGCAATCGGCAATCGCGACGGCCTCACCATGGGCATAGGTGACGGGTTTCAGCCCGACCATGGCGCCGGCGGTCAGTTCGATAGCTTCGGTATCTTTGCCGGTCAGGCCTCTGAGATCGACGGTTATGGTCCGGCCGATCTCGCGGGCCATTTCGATCGGCACGGTCACGCGCACGAAGAAACGCTGGCCTTTGAGCAGCGCTTCGATCGGGTTGATCGTCGGGTCGTAATTGATGTCGGAGGCGAGCTGGATCGTAATCGTCGGGCCCGCGAGTTCCGCGAGCTGCAGGGCGACCTGCGGGTGCAGTTCGAAGACCAACGGGACGCCGTCGCCGTCGATCCAGACCCTCTGGCCGTCGGTGCCTTCGGTCCAGTGCACTTCGCCGCGATACCATTTGACCGACAGCAGCGGATCGATCTCGGTGCCGGCCTCGTCGATCTCGAGCCGCCAGATCAGCTTGCCGGCCAGTTCCTCGCGCGCCCATTCCGGAATCTCCGGGTTCATCTCGTCGGCGCGCGGCGTGTAACGGAATTCAATGCGGGAATTCTGCGTGCGGCCGGCATGACCGGGCGGCAGGCCGGTATACTGCCCTTCCCAGATGCGGTTGCGGCTGTGCGCCTCGAGTCGATAGGGATTGACCGGCGTGTCCGGATCCTTCTGCACGATGACGAGGTCGAACGCGTCGTCCGCGTCGGTCCACATGCCGAGCATTTCATAAACGTCGAACACCAGCGGATCGTCTTCGAGCGCTTCGCCGGTTGCCGGCGTGTCGCCTGTGCCGCTGCCTGCGCCGGTTGCGTCGGGTTCGGCCGCGGTTTCCGCTTCCGCATCGGGCGATAAAATCCGATCAAGCCTGGCGACCTGCTCGGTCATGAGGACTGCCTTGTCGCGCAGCTGTTCAGCTTCCTGTTGCCGGCGGGCGGCTTCCTGTTCGCGCTCTTTGGCGCGGGCCTCGTCGATTTCGGCTTCCCTGCGCTGGTTTGCAGCTTCCTGCCGCATGAGATCCTGCGTCCGCTCCGAGAGCAGGGGATCCCGCGCTTCGCGATCGTAGCGCGTAGCTCGTTCGAGACTGGTCTGCACGAGGCTTCGCGCCGAGGCGGCCAGATCCCGCAATTGCCGCGCATGCTCGGCCGCCTCGTCGGCAAACCCGAGTTCGGTTTCGATGCTTTCCTCGATGCGCGCCTTCAGCGCCTCGGCCGCTGTCCGCGCGCCTTCCGGGTCGCTTTCGGCCCGCGCTTCGATGCGGGCGACATCCGGTTCATAGAGAGTCGCATCGGCAAATGCCGGCAGCGGCAGCGCGGCACCGGCCATGCCAATCCAGAGCATCAGCAGCGCGACCAATCGTCGACGATGCTCGGGACACATCATCCGCCATCCCCCGTCGGCCCACCCGGATGCAGGCCGCGAAGCGTAACCCGAGGGCAGCGCTTCAACAACTGTGCCGAGGACCGGGCCCGGGACCCGGTTATGCCGTGCTGCGAGGAGGTGGGATCGTCCACGCGCCGGTCCGAACGTCGATCCAAACGCGCGGCCGAACGCCGGGCCGACCGGCGGAACCCGTTTGCAGATCGGTTGTTGCGCGGTTGTGGCGTTTGGGCGCAGAATTTGCGCCGCCTCTGGTCATGGCGTCGAACCTGTCTTTGCTATGGGCAGCAATCGACCCATCGATCGTTGCGTGACGACAAGGGGGGTCGCCATGCTCATGCGTTGCGTTTGCCTGGCTCTGCTGGTGGCCGGATGCCTGTTTTCGGCACGGCCGGCGGTTGCCGACAACAACATGCTGCTCATCCTCGATGCCTCCAATTCAATGTGGGGACAGACCGAAGGCGTCGCCAAGATCGAGACGGCAAAGGACGTGCTTTCGGGTCTTCTGGACGAGCTCTCGCCCGAGACCAGCCTCGCTTTGATGCTTTACGGGCACCGCCGCGAAGGCGATTGCGCCGATATCGAACTGGTGTCGCCCTTTGGCAGCGGTTCGCGCGAGAATATTCGCGATGCGATCCTCGGGATCACGCCGCGCGGCAAGACGCCGATCGCGGCTTCGCTGCAGGCGGCGGCGGATGCGTTTGCGGGGCTCGAGGAAGACCCGGCCAACAGCATCGTGCTGATTTCGGACGGCATCGAATCATGCGAGGGCGATCCCTGCGGCGTCGCAGAAGCACTGGTCGCGCGCGGCATCAATCTCAGCATTCACGTTGTCGGCTTCGATGTCGACGACGAGGCGCGGGCGCAGTTGCAGTGCATCGCCGAGCGCGGCAATGGCGAATATTTCGATGCCGCAAACCCGGAAGGCTTCCGGGCCGCCGTCGAAAGCGCGCAGGAAGCGGCCGTGGCGGTGCCTGAACCGGAGCCGGAGCCGGCCTTCAGCGAATATTTCCGCGACGATTTCGACGGGCCGGATCTGTCCGACTTCTGGGAGATCGGCAGTCCCAACCCGGACAATTTCATCGTCGAGAATGGCGCGCTGCTGGCGATCACCAGCTCGACCGGCTCACTGGTGGCCGACAATGTCGAGAATCTGTTTTCGCTGGCCGGGACCGAATTGCCGGAGGGCGACTGGATCGCCAGCGCGAGGGTCAATGTTGCGCTGCAGACCGGGGTCGAGACCTTCTATTTCGGAGTCCACGACGGGCCCGATTCGATGATCGTGGCGGAGCTGCGGTCGGGCGGCGACAACTACTATGGCTGGAAACTGCTGCTGCGTCTGGAGAAGATCGGCGGCGGCGAGGCGACGACATTCGATGCGCCGCTGGCCTCGCTCGGCTGCAACACTTGTGCGGCCGACCAGAAGTTCAGGAACTTCGCCGCGACCGTGCCGCAGCCCATCGAGGTTCGGCTGGTGAAGGAAGGCCGTTCGTTCTACGCGATGGCGAAACTGGCGGGCGACGACAGCCCGTGGGTCTCGACCGACAAAGTGACGACGCTGCGCGTCGCCGGCGGCCTGGTGTTCGGAACGACGCAATACGGCGATACCGGCGGCGAGACCTATGTCGAGGTCGACGAGATCAAGATCGAGGTTCCGAACTGAAGCGCCGGTGGGCAGTCGCACGGTTCGGCACGGGAGGAGAGGAATCACGATGCGTATCTGGGCGAAACTCGCCGCGATGGTAATACTCGGCGCGGCGCCGGCGCAGGCTGCCGACGTGTTCGTCGACGAGTTCGATTTTCCGGAGCTCGGCGAAAACTGGATGGTCACCACACCGGATCCCAACAAGTTCATCGTCGAGAACGGTACGTTGCTGGCGATCACCACCGGGCCCGGCAGCCTGGTCGATGCAACCGTGCCCAACCTGTTTCAGCTCGATCAGCCGATGCCGGACGGCGACTGGGCGATCACGGTACAATTCAGTGCTGAATTCCAGACATCGCGCGAGATGCTCCTGGTAGGCCTCATGGAGGCGCCCGACCGGTACCTCATGGCGTCTATCTTCACCGCCGGCGACGGGTATTACGGCTGGAGCATCAATGTCGGCGCTCACAAGAAAAACGGCGAGGAGGAATCTACTTTTTATCGCGGCCTGGCAAGCCTCGGCTGCAATGTCTGTGGCGGTGACCGGATGTTTCCGAACTTCGCCGAGACGATCGGTCAACCGATCCAGCTTCGGATGGAAAAGAGCGGTCGTCAGTACACTGTCAGCGCCAAGCTGACCGGCGAGGATCTGGACTGGGTCGTGCTCGAGAAATTGACGTTGCTGCGCGACGGCGGGATTCCGACGCTCTACGTCACGCAGAGCGACAGCATCAACGGCGAATCGCTGTTCCTGATCGACTCGTTCCGCATCGAAGCACTCGAATAGCCGGAGCGTTTGCGGCGAAACGGTAGGCCCCCTAAATCTCCCGCATCCGGTTGGTTGCCGCGATCAGCGCGGTGCGGATGCCGTCTTCCATCGCCGAATGGCCGGCATCGGGAATGACGGTATAGCGCGCCTCGGGCCAGGCCTGGGTCAGTTCGTCGGCGGTCACGATCGGGCAGACCAGATCGTAGCGCCCCTGCACGATGGCGGTCGGGATCTTGCGGATCTTTCCGAGATTATCGAGCAGCGAGTTCTCCGGCATGAAGATGTCGTGGATGAAGTAATGCGCCTCGAGCCGGGCGAGCCCCTTGGCAAGACGCTCTTCGCGAAACGCCGCGACCGTCTCCGGACTCGGAAGCAACGTCATGTTGGAACCTTCATACTGGCTCCAGGCACGCGCCGCCGGCATATGCACGTTCGGATCGGGATCGATCAGGCGCCTGTAATAATTCGCGAGCAGGTCGCCGCACTCGTCCGGCGGCAGATAGCCGGCGAAGGCGCGCCAGGCTTCCGGCGCGATCGTCCGCATGCCGTAGAGAAACCAGTTAATCTCGCTGCGCCGGCAGAGAAAGATGCCGCGCAGCATCAGTGACAGCACGCGCCCGGGATGCGCCTCGGCATAGGCGATCGCCAGCGTCGAGCCCCAGGACCCGCCGAACACATGCCAGCGGTCGATGCCGAATTTCTGCCGCAATGTTTCGATGTCCTGGAGAAGATGCGGCGTCGTGTTGTCGACGATCTCGCCGACCGGTTCGGAGCGCCCGGCGCCGCGCTGGTCGAAAATTACGATGCGATAATGCGCGGGATCGAAGAAGCGCCGATGCACCGGCCCGGCCCCGGCACCCGGCCCGCCATGAAGGAACAGGACGGGGACGCCTTGCGGGTTGCCGCATTGCTCCCAATAGACGCGGTGGCGTCCGTCGATCGCGAGCTGGCCGCTATCGAAGGGCTGGATCTCCGGATAGAATGGAATACCTGCCATGACGGTTCGCTCTCGCCTCCGCTGCGCCGTTCCCGCGATGCTGCCCCGGACCGTTTCCCGGCCCGAAGCGGCGCGGAACTATAGCCGAAGGGCTGTGGAAGGCGCGCGCTTTCTGGCGGTTTTTCTGGCAGCCTTTTGCCTCGCGGTGCCGGCGGATGCGCTCGATCTGCCGGTAGCACTCGATGCGGGCGAGCGGGTCGTCGCGGTCGCGGTGATCGACGGGGATACCCTGCTGCTCGACGACGGGCGCGAGGTCCGGCTGGTGGGGCTCCAGGCGCCGAAACTGCCGCTCGGCCGGCCCGATTTCGTGGCCTGGCCGCTCGCCGAAGAGGCGAAAGCAGCACTCGAGGCGCTCGTTCTGGGCGAGGCGGTCACCTTGGCCTATGGCGGACGACAGATCGACCGTCATGGCCGCGCGCTCGCCCACCTCTATCGCGACGACGGAACCTGGATACAGGGCGAACTGTTAGAGCTTGGCATGGCACGGGTCTATTCATTCGCCGACAATCGCGCCCTCGCAGCCGAAATGCTGGCGATCGAGCAGGCGGCGCGTGCGGACCGCCGGGGCATCTGGGCGGAATCCTGGTATGACCGCCGCGACCTCGATGCGATCCCCAATGCGATCGAAGACGACCGCGACAGCTTCCAGCTCGTCGAAGGTCGCATCCTCGATGCGGCCCGGGCGGGCGGGCGCGGCTATCTGAATTTCGGCGCCGACTGGAAGACCGATTTCACGCTCTCGCTCGATCCAGCGACCCTCCGTCTATTCGACGCGGAGGGGCTGTCGATCGAGGAACTCGAAGGCCGTCGCGTCCGTGCGCGCGGCTGGGTAGACTATTTCAACGGGCCGATGATCGAGATCACGCATCCCGAACAGATCGAGGTACTGGACGAATGACAAGCGCAATCCGGGCAAAAAAGCCGGCGCTCCGCCGCTGGCATCATGCCGCGATTCTGGCGGTCCTGCTGCTGCCGGCACTGACCGCCTGCAGCACCAATCCCGCAACCGGACAGAGCAGCTTTACTGGGTGCATGTCGGATGGGCAGGAGCGCAGCATCGGCCAGGAGTATCACCCGCAGATTCTCCAGGAGTTCGGCGGCGCATACGACGATCCGGCGATGCAGGCTTATGTCAACGAGATCGGTCAGCGGCTCGCCCAGCAATCCGAACGACCGAACCTGCGATACACGTTCACGGTGCTCGATTCGCCGGTGGTGAACGCCTTCGCGGTGCCGGGCGGCTACATCTACATCACGCGCGGGCTGATGGCGCTCGCCGACAACGAGGCCGAGGTCGCTGGCGTCATCGCGCATGAAATTGGCCATATCTCGGCGCGTCACAGCAATGCGCGCTATTGCCAGTCGATGATGGCCCAGCTTGGCGCGATCGGGCTCGGCGTCCTCACCGGTTCCAGTGCGGTTGCCGAGGCGGCCAATATGGGCGCGGCCGTTTATCTGCAAAGCTATTCGCGCGACCAGGAATTCGAGTCCGATCTGCTCGGCGTTCGTTATCTGTCGCGCAGCGGCTACGATCCGCAGGCGATGTCGACCTTCCTCGGCAGCATGCTGGAAAGCAGCCGGCTCGATGCACAGCTCGCGGGGCGGCCAGGCGCTGCGGACGAGTTCAGCATCTTCCAGACGCATCCGCGTACCGCCGACCGTGTCCAGCGCGCCATTCAGCAGGCGCAGGGCTCCGAGGTCGCCGATCCTGTGCTCAATGCCGAGCGCTATCTCGATGAGATCGACGGCATGCTGTATGGCGACGATCCGGACGAAGGGTTTATCCGCAATACCCGCTTCGTCCATCCGACGCTCAAATTCGAGTTCACCGTGCCCGACGGGTTCCGTCTGTTCAATTCGTCGAGCGCGGTCATCGCACGGGGCCCGAACAATTCTGCGATCATTTTCGATCGTGCACCGCAGGGCGCCCAGACCTCGAACATGCAGCGCTATATCAGCGAGCAATGGCTGTCCAACGTCCAGCTTTCGAATCTGGGACCGATCACGGTGAACGGGCTCGATGGCGCGTCGGCGATGGCGCGCGTCCAGACCAATAACGGCGAGCGCGATGCGCTGCTCGTTGCCCTTCGCTGGGACCAGAACACGATCTATCGCTTCGCTTTCCTGGTTCAGCCGGGGCAGATGAATTCGATGCGCAGCGCGTTTGCCAGCACGGTCAACAGCTTCAAGCGGATCAGTGACGCGGAAGCAGCGACCTTCAAACCGCACCGGATCGAAGTGATCACGGTCGGCAGCGGGCAGACCGTCGAAAGCCTCGCGGCGCAGATGCCATACCCGGATTACAGGGTGGAACGGTTCCTCGTGCTCAACGGCCTGGCGCCGGGCGCGCAGGTCACTCCCGGTCAGCGCGTGAAGATCGTAGTCGAGTAGCGCGCATTTGAGTGACGGGGGGATGAGGGAACGGCGCCGCTGGCGACCCACGGTCGCGGCGGCGCTGTTTATCGGCTTCGGCGGACTGGTCGCGCTCGCATCGAGCGCGGCATTCCTGACCGCAGCGTTCGTCGCCGAGCGCAACACCTCCGAACTGGTCAGCGACACCGCCGAGCTCTATCTCGAAAATATGGAACTGCGCTTCGAGGGTATTCTCGAACCGGCGTACCGGCAGGTCGATTTCGTAGCCCGGCATTTATCGGACGGCATGACGCCGCTCGACGACGATCAGCGCATTGCCGATCTGCTGCTCGGTACGCTCGCATCGGGCGCCGACATCGCGGGCATCGCCTACATCAGCCCGGATCTGCGGGCGATCTATGCCGGAACCTGGCTGGAGGGGCACGACACCGGCATCGAAAGTTTTGTCACCTGGCCCGAAATGCGTCTTCTGATCCGGCTCGGCGAAGAGGCCGAGGAAACGATGTGGTCCGAACCCATCTATATGGAGTTTTTCGGAACCAGTTTTATGATGGTCATGAGCCCGGTCCGCACCGCAGCCGGCTACCAGGGTATCGCGGTTGCAGCCGTCTCGCTGCCTTCCCTGTCACGCGCGCTCGATCTTGAAGCCGCAGAGCAGCCCGGTATCGTTGCGTTCGCGCTGCGCGGGGAGGAACATGTCATCGCGCACCCGACCATTGCCGATGGGCTCGTCTCCCATTCGGCCGAAGATCCGGTTCCGACCCGTCATGTCGTGCATGATGCGGTGCTCGCCAATCTCTGGGAAGCCGACCGCTACCCGATCGTCCTGATTGACGTTCCGGATCTCGAAGCCTGGGAGCTTCGGATCGGCGACGACGAACATATCGTTCTGACGAAGACCTACGACGGATACGGCGATCTGCCGCATATCCTCGGCATCCATTTTCCGCGGGGCGAGGCCGGCGGCTATGTCGACCGGCTGTTCTATGCGGTCTATGTCGGAATCGCGATCCTGTTGTTCTCCGTCATCGCGGCCTGGCTGATCGGCCGTGCGATCGGCCGGCCGGTGCGGCGTCTCGCCGGCAATGCCGACCGGATCGCGCAGCTCGATTTCACGCATGCAACGCCGCTGCCGTCGAGTCCGTTCCGCGAAACCGACGATGCGGCGGGGGCCTTCAACGCCATGCTGCGGGGCGTTCGCTTCTTCGAAACCTATCTGCCGCGCCGCCTGGTCGAACGGCTGATGCAGAAGGGCGAAAGCGGCGACCTTGTCTCGGAACAGCGCGATGTCACGGTGCTGTTCACCGACATCGTCGGCTTCACGTCGATCGGCGAGCGGCTGACGGCGGAACAGCTCAGTGCCTTTCTCAACCGCCACTTCACGATGCTGGCAGAATGTATCGAGGCGGAGGACGGCACGATCGACAAGTATATCGGCGATTCGATCATGGCGTTCTGGAATGCGCCATTCGATCAGCCGGATCACGCCGACCGCGCCATGCGCGCGGCACGATGCATGGCGGGCCTGATCGCTGCCGATAACGAACGACGGTTGCACAAGGAATTGCGGCCCGTGCGCCTGCGCATCGGCATCCATACCGGGCCCGCCCTTGCCGGCAATATCGGCGCGCCGGGCCGGGTTAACTACACGCTGGTCGGCGATACGGTCAACACGGCCCAGCGCCTCGAGGCGCTGGGCAAAGAGCTGCAACCGGACGCCTCGGTCTCGATCGTGGTCAGCGAAACCGTGGTCGCCGCGCTGCACACTCCGGTGCCGGTGGTGCCGCTCGGCAATGTCGTGCTGCGCGGCCGGCATGAGCCGCTGAATGTTTTCGGGGTGCGCACGGAGGAATCGTGAGCAGCGAAGCGAAGGACAAAGCCGCAGCATTGCCGCTGCTCTTTACCGAGCTCGCCGGCTGGTTCCATCTGCTGACAGCACCGGGAGATTATGAAGAGGAAGCGACCGAGTATTTCGGCCGCATCGAGGCGGCACTGGGCGGCCGGCCGGATACGCTGCTCGAGCTTGGCTGCGGCGGCGGCAACAATGCGTCCTACATGAAACACTGGACGCGCGCGACCCTGACGGACGTGTCATTGCCGATGCTCGAGATGAGCCGCCGCATCAATCCCGACTGCGAGCATTTTGCGGGCGACATGCGGAGCTTGCGCCTCGGCCGCGTCTTCGATGCGGTCTTCCTGCACGATGCGGTCTGCTACATGCGCAGCGAGGTGGATCTGCGCCGTGCTCTGGAAACCATGTTCGTCCATTGCCGGCCCGGCGGCGTCGCCTTCGTCGTGCCCGACGATCTCACCGAGACATTTCGGCCCCGAACCGATCATGGCGGCCATGACGGGAAGACGGGCGGTCCCGATGCGGGCCGCGCGCTGCGTTATCTCGAATGGAGCTGGGATCCCGATCCCGCCGACACCGAGGCCATAACCGATTTCGCCTATCTGCTGCGCGAACGCGACGGATCGGTCCGTGCGCTCAAAGACCGGCATCATTTCGGCCTGTTTCCGCGTGCGACCTGGCTCGGGCTTCTCGCGGATGTCGGGTTCGATGCGGAACCGGCGCCCTCCGATATCGGTGGCGCCCCGTTCATCGCGCGCCGGCCGCGTTAGGCCTCGATCCGGTCGACGATCGCGCCGCTGCGGTCGAAACAGACCGCGACCAGCGGCCCGCCGAATCCGGCGCCCGCATCGATGCTGGCGGACCAGCCGTTCGTCGCGACCCCGCCATGCGCACGGTCATAGCCGCGCACCACGCAGCGGAACTCGCCGAATGGTCCGCGCATCCGCGCGAAACCCTCGCCGCCCCACCAGAGTTCGTCGCTCTGCGCCGAGAGCGGCCGGTCGGGATCGATCCCGGCATGGACGAACAGCAGCGCATTGTCGTCGGTATAGGCGGCCCGCCTGAGTGCGCTCATCAGGACGTAATGGCCCGGTCGCGCCTGCATCGCGGCGCGCAGGCCGTTGGTCCAGCGCGTGATCGAGACGGCGCCGTCGCGGGCGGAGAGCATCCCCTCCTGCACGCTGCCGCCATAGGCGGTGAGCGTCGCACCCACGCCATGGTCGAGCATCCATTGCAGCACCTCGCGCGGGTTCGGCGCGAACTGAAGCTGCAGCAGCTTCTGCCACATCTCCTCCTGGCTGCCGCGCAGATAGGCGATGTCGAAGGCGAAGACGCGCGAGCGCGAAAGGAAATGCCGGCGATAGGCGAGCAGCCCGTCGATCGTGGCCGCGACATGATCGCCATGGCCGAGATAATTGCCAAGATAGACGACGCGGTCGCCCTCGACGAGCCGGTCGTTGAGCGTTTCATGCAGGCGGAAAAGCTGCTCCGCCATGCCGTGGATTGCCGCAATGGCCCAGACGCGCGTCGGCTGGCGAAGCAGCGCAAACTTATCCCGATCGGCAGAGGTCACGGCAGAATCCTGGCCCTGTTCGCCGCGAGAATAAGGGGCTCGTCGCGTGCTGCCAACATCAACCGCCATTCGGCGCGGGATCAACCGCTATGCGGCGCGGGCCGAAACGCAAACGCCCGGTCGCGTGGGCGGCCGGGCGTCGTGCGGTTTCGTGCCGCCGGAGCGGCGTCGATGCGGTCAGGCCGCCTTCAGCACCTGGTTGAGGCGCTTGGTTGCCTGTTCCTCGTCGATATCCTCGATGGCAGCGAATTCGCGCACCAGCCGGTCGAGCGCAGCCTGATAGATCTGCCGCTCGGAATAGGACTGGTCGGGCTGATCGGCGTTGCGATGCAGATCGCGTACCACCTCGGCGACCTGGACCGGATCGCCGGAATTAATCTTGGCCTCGTATTCCTGCGCACGCCTGCTCCACATTGTGCGTTTTATGCGCGAGCGGCCCTTGAGCGTGGCGAGTGCCGTATCCATGACTTTGCGGCTCGAGAGACGACGCAGGCCCGAATTCTGCGCCTTCGCGACTGGCACGCGCAGCGTCATCCGGTCCTTTTCGAAGCGGATGGTGATCAGCTGCAGCTTGTGGCCGGCGATGTCGTGCATCTCCACGCCCATCACCTTGCCCACGCCATGGGTCGGATAGACGACGAAATCGCCTTTGCGGAACGGCGGTTCGGCCTTGGCCTTCGGGCCCGCGGGTTCGACGACGCTCTTCGGCGCCTCGACGGCGTGCAATTCGACCTTCGGCTTCATTTTGAACGGGTCGGGTTTCCCCTTCGCCACCAGAACCGGCCTGGCGACCGGCTTTGGGGCCGGTTTCGCGGCAACTTGCTTCGCTGCAACCGGTGTCGGGTTCACGGCCCCTGTTTTCGCAACCGGCGGCTTCACGAAAGCGAGTTTCGCTGCCGGTGCCTTCGCCAAGGCGGCCTTGGCAGCCGGCTTCGACGCGGGCACCTTGGCAACCGGTTTCGCCTTCGCCGCCGGCTTTGCCGGAGCCAAATTCTTGCTTACGGCATTCTTGCTCACGGCCTTCGCCGGCCTCACATTCTTCTTGTTGGTCGCGGTCTTCGTCACGTTTGTTGCTTTCTTTTTTGTCGTAACCGGTTTCTGTTTCGAAGCCGCTTTGTCGCGCCGCCGGACTTCGGCCGTCTTGGCCGTCGCCCCCGTCGTACCGCCCGGCCGGTTGCCAGATGCGGCAGATTTGGCTGCCGCCGGCCGGCCGGCCGGGCTGGTCTTCTTTTTCGCCTTTTTGTCCGCGCCCTGCCGGGATGCGGTCTTACTGGTCGCCATGGATCGCCTCTCGTGCCCTATCGGCAGATCGCCGTCCCAAAATCACGCCACTTAAAATCACGCTGCCCGGCGTCGGCGATCAGGGAGCCTTTCGCAGCCGCAGCAAACGGCCAACGCCCCCGATTCCATCGGTTCGCCGGATTACAGGCCGGGTCGTGGCCCCGATCTGTGGATAAAATGTAACAGAAAACCCGCCGATCTTCAATCGGCAGGCAGGGCGACGACCCGTCGCAGAACCCGGCGGATTGGCAGGTTCTCTATTTAAGTCAATGAGTTAAGGTTTGCCGGGATTCGTGCTGAACTGGGTTTCGAACTTGTCCGGGACGTCTTTCCACTGATCGGCATCGGCCGGTGGCTCGCCCTTGCGGGTGATGTTCGGCCATTGTTCCGAATATTGCCGGTTCATCTCGACCCATTTCTCGGCCTCGGAATCGGTGTCCGGGATAATGGCGTCGATCGGGCATTCCGGCTCGCAGACCCCGCAATCGATGCATTCGTCGGGGTGGATCACCAGCATGTTCTCGCCGACATAGAAACAGTCGACCGGGCACACCTCGATGCAGTCCATGTACTTGCAACGGATGCAGGCCTGGGTGACGACGTAGGTCATGCCGAAAATTTCTCCCGATGCCGGGGCGTATGCTGCGCCGCGAAACGGCCGATCCGTATCACGCGTTTCATCGCGCATGCAACCCTGTCGCCAACGCGGAAATGGCCGGCTCTAGCCCTGCTCATCGGCCCCGCCGGTCAACCGATCCAGGGCTCGCCGGTGGGCCTTGGTCGGCCGGCCGCTGCCCGGCTCGCGCTGCGCGGGTGCAGCCTCCATCGGCTCGACGACGCGCGGTGTGCTGAGATCCTCGTAGAGCGTCCGCGCCTCGGGTGCCGGCCCGCGTCTGGTACCGAGTGCCACGACCTTCAGCACCTTCACATCGCGGCCATGCGCAAAGGTCAGCACGTCGCCGGGGCGGACCGCATAATGCGCCTTGTCGACGACGCGCCCGCCGATGCGGATGCGGCCCTCGCTGCAGAACCGCGTCGCGAGGCTGCGCGTCTTGAAGACGCGCGCATGCCACAGCCATTTGTCGATCCGCAGGCTGGTCGCGCTGTCCGATGCTGCGGTTTTTTCGGGCGACAGAAGATCGCTCACGAACGCCCTCGCCAGTTGATTGTCGCGAGCACGGCGAAGGGCGAATCCGGATCCGGCGGCTTGCGCCGCGTTGGTTGCGGCGGCGCGGCCTTGGATGGTTTCTTCTGGCGCCCTTTCGGAAGTACTTTCTGAGGTGAGTTCTCGGGCGTTGCCTGGGGAGCGTCCACCGCAACATTGTCATTGTGCGCCACAACCGCTTTGCCCGATGCCGATCGGTTGGCGCGTCGCTTCGCGCGACGACGTCGCCGACGCAGCGCATTCTTCGACGGCTCGGTCGCGGCGGCGGGCGATGTCGCGGTCGCATCTTCATTCGTTGCTTCGAGGGGCTCCGTCGCTGCGGCAGTACTGGTTGTCGCCGCCGCCGCAATCGCGTCACCCGCTGCGGCGACCGGCTGCGTCTTGCGCCGGAAGCGGCGCTCGAAGGTCGCCTCGGCGCCGCTGCCGGCGCGGCGATAGCCGAGCGATTGCAGCACGGGGGCGAGTTTTTCCGGCTCGATGCCGACACTCGCCGCCAGCGCGCCGGTAATCATGAACGGGCCCTGCTCGCCAAGTTTGGCGGCAGTGCCGGCAAGCCGCTCCAGCGCATCGGTGCGGATCGCCTGCCCGCCGATCAGCCGATAGCCGGCGGCCTGCAACGACGCCGAATCGTCGTCGGGCGGCGGCACGAAACTCGGCGGCCGGCGTCGCGGCACCGGCGGTGCGGCGCGGCCGCGATGCAGCACCAGCAGCATCTGCGCGAGCAGCGCCGCCTTTTCGTTCTGCACCTCGCGCACCCACAGGCTCATGCGGCCGATCGTGACGCCCAGTTCGGCGAGCAAACGCCGGTCCGCCTTGCCGATCGACTGCACCTGGTCGCGCACCGCCGTGCGCGCGAGCGTGCCGAGTGCTTCGGCCAACTGATAGGCGACGCCGCGTGCGGCGCCGGCCAGCGGTGCCGCCTCGAGCCGCGCCAGCGCGCCGAGCCGTTCGTCGCGATAGGCATCGAACCATTGTGCAAGGCGGCGGCGGATCCGTTCGCGCGCCGGCCCGTCGATGAACTCGCCCTCGCGCACTTCTATGCGCGGCCGCAGCGGATGATCGCCGGCGGTCAGATTTGCGATCGCCTGGCCCTGCCATTCGATCGTGCCGTCGGGCAGCAGCGCAAGCGACTTGTCGTCGTCGCGTTCGAGCTGCCTTATGCGCTGCGGGATCGCACTCTGCAACGCATGGCGCGCGGCGGTCATCAGCGGGCGCGCATCGCCACCGGCGCGGATATCGGCATCGGGCACGAAGCGGAATCCGTCGAGATGACCGACCAGATGGCCCTCGATCATCACCTCGTCGGTCGCCGTCACGCCGCCCTCGAGCCGCCCGCCGCCATGCATCCGGCGTGCGAGATGGGCATGGCGCTGATCGACGAAGCGCTGCGTCAGCGCGTCGTGCAACGCATCCGACAACCGGTCCTCGACCTCGCGCGTGCGCTCCTGCCAACTCGCCGCGTCGGCCAGCCAGTCGGCGCGGTTCGCGACATAGGTCCAGGTGCGGACATGGGCGAGCCGCTGCATCAGCGTATCGATATCGCCCTCGCGCCGGTCGAGCCGCTGGATCTGGTCGGCGACCCAATCGTTCGGCAGGCGCGCATCGGGCTGTTCGCGCAGATAGCGATAGATCTGGCCGAGCAGGCGGGTATGCGCGTCCGACAGGATTTTGCGGAAGTCGGGAACCTGGCAGACCTCCCAGAGGAGCGCGACCGTATCGCGGCTCTGCGTCAGCGCGCGGATGTCCGTATCGCGCCACAAAGCGTTGAGTGCGAGATGATCGTCGGCTTCGCGCACGCGAATGAGGCCCGGCAGCGGCGTGCGTCGTTCGAGACTGCGCAGCAATGCCTCGCCCGAGCGGAAATCGAGATCGGTATTGCGCCAGAACACAGCAGTAAGCGGATCGAAGCGATGTGATTCGACCGCCTCGATGAGATCGGCCTCGAGCGGTGCCGCCCCTTCGGTGGTGCCGAACGTGCCGTCATTCATGTGCCGGCCGGCGCGCCCGGCAATCTGCGCGATTTCGGCGGCGGTCAGCCGGCGCGGCTTGTGCCCGTCGAATTTGGTGATGCGCGCAAAGGCGACATGATCGAGATCCATGTTGAGGCCCATGCCGATCGCATCGGTCGCCACCATGAAATCGA
>JBBDWW010000343.1:0-17329 GCA_040902645.1 Dongiaceae bacterium
CGCGCGCGCCGCGCCGACGTCATCTCCGAGAGCTTGATGTTGAAATGTTCGGCGACGCGCTTCTGGATCTCTTCGATCGTGACGCGGCGATCGTTGGCGCGCAGCAGATCGTGGAGCACTTCCTGCGTCGTCTCGAGCGTGACCGGCCGGCCGATCAGATCGGCATGGGCGACGATCCGGTTCAGCGCCCCTTCGAGCTCGCGCACGTTCGAAACGATCTTGTGCGCAAGGAACTCGAGCACCTTGGGCGGCATCGTCTTGCCGAGATTGTCGGCCTTCGCCTGCAGGATGCCGAGCCGCAACTCGTAGGTGGTCGGATGGATGTCCGCGACCAGCCCCCAGCCGAGCCGGGAGCGCATCCGCTCTTCCATTCCCTCGAGATCGGAGGGCGATTTGTCGGCCGAGATGATGATCTGGCGGTTCTGGTCGACCAGCGCGTTGAACGTGTGGAAGAACTCTTCCTGGGTCGATTCCTTGCCACTGATGAACTGCAGGTCGTCGACCATCAGGACGTCGACCGCGCGGAACTGTTCCTTGAACGCAACCGTATTCTTGAAGCGCAGCGCACGGATGAACTGGTACATGAATTTTTCGGCCGACAGATAGATGATGCGGCGCTCCGGCTGATTGTTCCGGATGTACCAGGCGATCGCATGCATCAGATGCGTCTTGCCGAGCCCGACCCCGCCATAGAGATAGAGTGGATTGAACGGCACGGCCTTCGCCTCGGCGACGCGGCGCGCGGCGGCATAGGCGAGCTCGTTCGGCTTGCCGGTGACGAAATTCTCGAAGGTGAAACGCGGATCGAGCGGCGCCGAAAGATCGAGCGCGACGTCGTGACCGTTGGTTACCTCGACCACCGGCTTCGAGCGATGGCTGGCGCCACCGGTCTCGGGACGCGGCGGACGCGGCCGGGTCGGGCTGTGCGCCTGTTCAACCGAGACCGAGACTTCGACCACCTGGGGCACTTCGGTCGACCAGAGCCGGGTGAGTTGATCGTGATAATGGGAGAGGATCCAGTCGCGCATGAAGCGGGTCGGTGCGGACAAACGCAATTCGCCGTCGGTCAGCCCGGCAAGGGTCAGCGGCTTCAGCCAGCTTCGATAGGCGGCATCGCCCAGTTCGCTGCGGAGGCGGCCGCGCACGCGAGCCCAGGCGGCGTTCAGATGGCTGTCGGTGCCGGCTTGCATCCCTGGCGCCTCCGTCATTCCTGGACCCAGGGAAGGCCGTCGGCCTTCCAGCCGGCCTTGCTGCCGCGATGGCGCTGTTCGTCGGTCGCGCCCTCGAACCCGGTGCGCACGTTGTAGCAACGCCGATAGCCGGCACTGGTCATCGCCTCGGCCGCGTCGCGCGAGCGCCCGCCGGAGCGGCAGATGAACAGCAGCGGACGATCCGGTTCGGGAAACGACCCGCCGAGTTCGGGCACGAACTGCTCGTTGCGGTTCATGCCCGGAAAAACTTGCCAGGACAGGAACACTGTCTGCTTGCCGATCGGTGTCAGATCGGGCACGCCCACGAACGACCATTCGGGCCGCGTGCGCACGTCGACCAGAACAGCGTCGGGCTCGTTCTCGAGCAGCGTCCAGGCCTCGGCGGGCGATAGATCGCCGGCATAGGTCATGGCTTGCGCCTTCCCCTCCGCGTCCGCCTCAGCGGACAATACAACCCCTCGCCGACGACCGTGCCTATCGTCCGCGAATTCTTTTATCGTCCGGTGTCGACCCGGTGCGCCCGCTCGGTTTGTTTTATTGTCGTGCGGTGCGGACCGGTTTGCTGACCGCGTTGAAGTGCAACTCCTCGCCCAAGTTGCGTCTTCATTGCGTAAGCCTCCCTGTCGACTGCGAGACCGGACTCTAACCACGACCTGCGGGACTCGCAACAAGGAGTACGACCCGATCCGGTATCCAGCGGCGAAGCATGGCAATGCGATGCACGCATGCCACAGCACCGCCGAGATGCAGGCGTTACGTGAAACGAACGATCGAAGGAAAGGGCTAGAGAGCCTTGATGCGCTTGGACAGTCGCGAAATCTTTCGCGACGCCGCATTGCGATGCAAGATGCCTTTTGTCACGCCGCGCTGCAACTCGGGCTCTGCTGTACGCAGCGCCGTCGCGGCAGCGGCCTTGTCGCCGCTGGCAATCGCCGTCTCGACCTTCTTCACATAGGTGCGGACGCGGCTCGTGCGCGCGTCGTTCACTTCCGTGCGGCGCTCGGTCTGGCGAATGCGTTTCTTGGCGGACTTGTGGTGCGCCATGGTTTCTTCTCTCGTGTTCCGGAAAATGTGGCGGCGGGTTATATCCCCGTGCGCCCGGAGCGTCAAGGAGCCCCGGAAACAAACATAAATCGGCGTCCTAGCGGTCCTTGAAATCGGGTTGACGTTTCTCGGCAAAGGCGGCCATGCCTTCCTTCTGGTCCTCGGTCGCAAAGGCGGCATGGAACAGGCGCCGTTCGAAGCGCAGCCCCTCGGCCAGCGTGGTTTCGAAGGCCCGGTTGACGGCCTCCTTGGCCATCAGCACGACCGGTGTCGACATGCCGGCGATCCGTTCGGCGATCTTCATCGCGGTATCCATGAGTTCGCCCGCCGGCACCACGCGGGAGACCAGACCGGCCTGTTCGGCCTCCGCTGCATCCATCTGGCGACCGGTCAGCACCATATCCATCGCCTTCGCCTTGCCGATCGCATACGTGAGGCGCTGTGTGCCACCAGCGCCAGGCAGTACGCCGAGTGTGATCTCGGGCTGGCCGAATTTCGCATTGTCCGCCGCGACGACGATGTCGCAGGCCATCGCCACTTCGCAGCCGCCGCCGAGTGCGTAACCGGCGACCGCGGCGACGATCGGCTTGCGGCACTTCGCCACGCATTCCCAGTTTCGTGTGATGAAGTCGGAAACATATACGTCGACGAAATTGCGGTCCTTCATTTCCTTGATGTCGGCGCCGGCGGCGAATGCCTTCTCGTTTCCGGTCAATACGATCGCGCCGATATCGGCATCGTCCTGCAGATCGTCGAGCGCGCGGCCGAGTTCGACCATCATGGCATCGCACAGCGCATTCAGCGCCTTGGGCCGGTTGAACCGCACGATGCCGACGCGGCCCTTCTTTTCGACGATGATGTTTTCGTAGGCCATGATGGCTCCCTCGAATTTGCGGGCCGCTGCCGCAGCCGGCAGGACCAATGCGGATATGGTTCGGTCGCTATTCCTGCGGGGCGAGCTGGAAGCGGACGGTCAGCGGCTCGGCGCCCTCGACGAATTCGATCGTCAGCGTCTCGCCCTCGCGCTGCCAGGTCTGATCTTCGGCCGCTTCCCAGCCGAGCGCCGGTAACGTGCTCTTGTAGAAGGCAAGTACCGCTTCGGGCTCGACGGTACCGGCGGCATAGGCCTCCACCAGACGGCCCGAGGCGGTATCGAAGGCGAAGCCCGAACCGTCGATCGGCTCGAGTTCCGCCATCAGCGGCAGATCCTCGATTCCGGGTACGAAATCGCCGGCGCAGACCGGCCCGTTCGCGAGGCCCACGATGCCGAGCGACAGCGCGAGCGCGAGCCATCCCGCCGCAAGCCGGCGGCAGAGCGGCGCAGAGCGCCAAATCGGGACAAGCGGGGACATGGCCGGTTTCTAGCTCACCGCTGGTGGCGCGGACAATAGTAGGTCGAGCGGCCCGCCTGGACGATGCGCTTTATGCCAGGGCAGGTCCGGCCGCAATGCCGGCAGCTTTTGCCCTCGCGCTCATAAACGACCCAGCGATGCTGGAAATAACCGAGCTCGCCCGAGGTCTGCACATAGTCGCGCAGCGACGAGCCGCCGGCATCGATCGCGGCCTCCAGCGTCAGGCGGATCGCAGCGGCCAGCCGATCGGCCCGTCCGCCCTGAATTGTGCGCGCGAGCCGGCGCGGCGAGAGCCCGGCATGATGCAGCGCTTCCGAGACATAGATATTGCCGAGCCCGGCGACGACGCGCTGATCGAGCAACGCGGCCTTGATCGAGGTCGCCTTGCCCTTGAGACGCTTTGCCAATGCCGGCCCGTCGAACGCCGGATCGAGCGGCTCGGGGCCGAGGCCGCGCATCAGCCGATGCGTATCGAGCAGGTCGGCCGGCCAGAGATCCATCATGCCGAAGCGGCGCGCATCGTTGAAGCGCAGCCAGCCGCCATCGTCGGTTTCGACCAGCACATGATCGTGCGGCTCGGGTTCCGGCGGCAGGCCGCTGCCGATCAGCATGCGTCCCGACATGCCGAGATGGCAGAGCCACATCATCCCGTCGTCGAGCCTGATCGCGAGATATTTGGCGCGCCGCCCGACCTGTTCGACGCGGCGCCCCTGCAGCCGTTCGGCGAAACGTTCCGGCAGCGGAAACCGCAAATCGGCGCGGCGCTGCACGACGCGCGCGAGCGTGCGGCCCTCGAGACAGAGCGCGAGGCCGCGACGGACGGTTTCGACTTCGGGCAGTTCGGGCATGCCGGGCGCAGGCGCTCTCAAAGATCGGGACAGGTCAGCGGAAGCGCCCAAGCTAGCCGCTCCGGCGCCCGGCCGCTATTGTCCCGCGCATGGCAAAGTCGGTCTTCACGCACCGGGCAGGGTCCCGATACGACGACCTGCCCGAATGGCGCTATCACTTCCCTCGGACATACCTCCGCCAAGTGGAACGTTCCCTTGGCGATCTGATCGTTTATTACGAACCCCGACGGGATCGGGGGCGGCAGGTTTACTTTGCGAACGCCCGGGTCGATGCAATTGAGTCGGATGTTTCTCGGCCCGACCATTTCTATGCACGAATGTCAGATTACCAAGAATTTCCTAGCCCAGTTCCATTTCGTATCAATAATTTGTCATTCGAACGCGCCCTCCAATACGAGGATGGGGCGACCAACTTGGGCGCCTTTCAACGTTCCGTTCGCGGAATCTCAGAAGAAGAGTTTGCGGCGGTTGCAGCATTTGGACTCACAGAAGCCGCGCCGTTAGCCTCTCAACATAGCTTGCATGAACCCCCTCCAGAGCCCTTCGAAAGGCGGATCATTCAGCAGATAATATCCCGCCCCGAAAGGGACCGTGCCTTTCGCCGATTGGTCGGAAATGCATACCAAGATCGATGCGCGCTGACCGGACTCCGTATCATCAACGGCGGTGGGCGCTCCGAAATCGACGCTGCGCATATCCAGCCGGTAAGCGATGGCCATAACGGCCCGGATTCATTGAGGAATGGATTAGCCCTCTGCAAGACCGCTCATTGGATGTTCGATCGGGGGCTCGTTACTTTGGACGATAACTACAAAATCCTGTTGGCGAACGATTTAGTGCCGGAAGACGCTCAGCGTATGTTTTCACCCGAACGGACCGCGCGGGTGCCGCGAGATCTCTCGGCGAGACCCCACCCTGCATTTCTGGCATACCACCGCGACCATATCTTCAAAGGCTGAGATGACTGACGGCACTCACAAAAGGCCCGAGCAGGCCCGAGAAGAAGCCTGGTTCGGTGACCGGCCGGTCGATGCGGCCGAGAAGCCGGGGCTGGTGCGCGGCGTCTTCGACAGCGTCGCCGGGCGCTACGATCTGATGAACGACCTGATGTCGGGCGGCGTCCATCGTTTGTGGAAGCGCGCGATGCTCGACCGGCTGGCGCCGAAACCCGGCGAGGTTTTCCTCGATGTTGCCGGCGGCACCGGCGACATCGCCTTCCGCATCCTCGATCGCACCCAACGCGCGGCCAAAGTCATCGTCTGCGATCTGACGCCGGCGATGCTCGAGGTCGGGCGCGACCGCGCGATCGACCGTGGCATTCTTGACGGCATCGAATGGGTCACCGGCGATGCAGAGAACCTGCCGTTCGAGAACGCGACGATGGATGGCTGCACCATCGCCTTCGGCCTGCGCAACGTAACGCATCCCGAACGCGCGCTCGCCGAGATGCATCGCGTGCTGAAACCGGGCGGACGGTTTCTCTGTCTCGAATTCAGCCATGTCGTGCTGCCGGGTTTGCGCGATCTCTACGATGTCTATTCCCGTTCGGTGCTGCCGACACTGGGTGCCGTGGTCGCGCGCGAGCCCGCCTCGGACGAATATCTGGTCGAGAGCATTAGCCGCTTTCCGACGCAGGAAGCGCTCGCCGCGATGATGCGCGACGCCGGTTTCGAACTCGTCACGTTCCGCAATCTTTCCGGCGGCATCGCAGCCTTGCATGCCGGCTGGCGGACCTGACCGGGACCCCCGATGTTCCGCAGTTTCCGCCAGCTTATGCGCCTCGCCGCGATCGCGCGCACGCTCGCACGCCACGATGCGCTGGCGCCGCTCGTCGAACTGATGCGTGGACCGGGCAGCGCGCCCATGCTGCTGCGCGGCGTGCGGTTCTTCTTCGGCCGCCGCGGCGAGGGACGTCTCGACGCACGGCCGGGCGAGAAACTGGCAGCAGCCCTGGTCGAGCTCGGCCCGGTCTTCATCAAATTCGGCCAGATGCTCTCGACCCGCACCGATCTGCTCGGCGAGCGGATCGCGGCCGACCTCGCCCAGCTTCAGGACCGGCTCCCGCCCTTTCCCGCGGCCGAGGCGCGCGCCACCATCGAACGCGAACTCGCAGCACCCGTCGGCCGGTTGTTCGCCGAATTCGACGACAATCCCGTTTCGGCCGCGTCGATCGCGCAGGTGCATTTCGCGCTGCTCCCCGAGGGCGATCCGTTTCCCTATCGCGAGGTCGCGATCAAGGTGCTGCGCCCGGGCATCGAGGCGGCATTCGAGCGCGACATCGCGCTGATGGAATGGCTGGCCGAGCTCAGCGAACGCACGCAACCCGCGCTGCGCCGCTTTCATCCGATCGCGGTTGTCGAAACCTTCGCCATCATCGTGCAGCAGGAAATGGATCTGCGCATCGAGGCGGCGGGCGCCAACGAACTCGCCGAAAATTTCGCGGGCGATGACAGCTATGTCGTGCCGGCTGTCGACTGGCAGCGCACCGCGCGGCGCGTGCTCACCCTGCAGCGCCTCGCCGGCATCCGCATGGACGATCGCGAGCGCCTGCTCGCCGCCGGCCACGATCTGCACGACATCCTCGCCAAGGCGGCGGCGATCTTTTTCAAGCAGGCCTTCCGTGACGGGTATTTTCACGGCGACCAGCATCCCGGCAACATGTTCGTCGATGCGGGCGGGCGGATCGGCGCGGTCGATTTCGGCATCATGGGGCGGCTCGACCGGCAGACGCGCTATTATCTCGCCGACATGCTGCTCGGTCTGTTGAACCGCGACTATCAGCGCCTCGCCGACATTCATTTCGCCGCCGGCTATGTGCCGTCGAGCAAATCGCCGGAAGTCTTCGCGCAGGCGCTGCGTGCCATCGGCGAACCGATCTTCGGCCGGCCGCTTGCCGACATCTCGTTCGCGCGCGTGCTCGGCCAGCTCTTCCAGATCGCGCAGACCTTCGAGATGGAAGTGCAGCCGCAGCTTCTGCTGTTGCAGAAGAACATGCTGATGGCCGAAGGCGTAAGCCGCCAGCTCGATCCCGATCTCAATATCTGGACCTTGGCCGAGCCGCTGATCGAAGACTGGATGCGTGACAATCGTGGGCCCGAGGCGCGGGTCCGCGAGGCGCTGGCAGAAACCAGCCGGCTCATGGAGCGGCTGCCCCGGGTACTTCGGCACCTGGATACCGCGCTTGCCGGCTTCGCCGAGGGCGGGCTCAGGCTCCATCCCGAGACGATCCGGGCGATGGGCGGCGGCCGCCGGCCTGGTGCCCCCTGGTGGCTGGTGGCGATCCTGGGGATCGTTCTGCTGCTGGTGCTGGTTCACTGACCTGACCGGCTTGAAACCCCTCAAGGCCGGGCCTACGTTAACTCCATCGTAAAATTGTAGAATGCCGGAGCGTGCCCCCTATGCTCGCAGGCAAGCGTATTCTGCTCGTCATTTCCGGTGGCATTGCCGCCTATAAGAGCCTCGAACTCACCCGCCGCCTTCGGGATCGCGGTGCGCGCGTGCGCGCGATACTCACTCGCGGCGGCGCGGAATTCGTGACGCCTCTCTCGGTCGCAGCTCTGACCGGCGATAAGGTCTACCAGGACCTGTTTTCGCTCACCGACGAGAGCGAGATGGGCCATATAAGGCTCTCGCGCGAGGCCGATCTCGTGCTGGTGGCACCCGCCTCCGCCGACATCATGGCCAAGATGGCGCATGGCAGGGCCGACGATCTGGCGACGACCGCCCTCCTCGCGACCGACAAGCCGGTCATGATCGCGCCCGCGATGAACGTCGAGATGTGGGGCCATGCGGCAACGCAGGCCAATATCGCGACGCTCGAGGCGCGCGGCATAAGGCGCATCGGTCCTAATCCCGGCGATCTCGCCTGCGGCGAAGTGGGTTTCGGGCGCATGGCCGAACCGGCCGAAATCATCTCGGCAATCGAAAATTTCTTCGCGACCGGCGCGCCGCTTGCCGGAAAACGGGCGCTCGTCACGAGCGGCCCGACATTCGAACCGATCGATCCGGTGCGCTTTCTCGGCAACCGTTCGTCGGGCCGGCAGGGCCATGCGATCGCCGCCGCCCTCGCGCGGCGCGGGGCTGCGACCGTGCTGGTTTCGGGTCCGACCGCCGAGCCGGATCCTGCCGGCGTCGATATCCGTCGCGTCGAAACCGCGCAGCAGATGCTCGCCGCTGCGCAGGAAACCTTGCCCGTCGATATCGCGGTCTGCGTCGCGGCGGTTGCCGACTGGCGGCCGCGCGATACGCGCAACGCCAAGATCAAGAAGACAGGCGGGGACGCCCCCGCAATCGCGCTGATCGAGAATCCCGATATCCTGGCGACGCTGAGCGCGGCCGGCAAACAACGCCCGCGTCTGGTGATCGGCTTTGCCGCCGAGACCGACGATCTGATCGCCAACGCGCAGGCGAAGCGCGCGAAGAAGGGTTGCGACTGGATTGTCGCCAACGACGTATCGCCCGAGACCGGCACGTTCGGCGGCAGCGACAACACGGTGCATCTGATCACCGCCGACAAGGTCGATTCCTGGCCCGCGATGAGCAAGGACGAGGTGGCAGAGCGCCTCGCCGATAGGATCGCGCAACGGCTCGGAGCCTCCGCGTGAGCGGCGGCGCCCCTCGCGGAACGCATGCCGCCCCTCGCGGAGCGCACGCTGGACGTCCGGTGACGGTGCCGATCGAGCGTCTCGCGCACGGGCGCGATCTGCCGCTGCCCGCCTATGCGACATCCGGCAGCGCCGGGCTCGATCTGATGGCCGCGATCGCAACGCCGATCGAGCTTGCGCCGGGTGCGCGCGATCTGGTTCCGGCCGGCGTCACGCTGGCATTGCCGGCAGGTTACGAGGCGCAAATACGGCCGCGCTCGGGCCTCGCGCTCAAGCACGGCATCACCGTGCTCAACAGCCCGGGCACGATCGATTCCGACTACCGCGGCGAGATCAAGGTTCTGCTCGTCAATCATGGCCAGGATGCGTTCCGGGTCGAACCCGGCATGCGCATCGCCCAGCTTGTCGTCGCACCCATCGTGCGCATCGCCTGGGCGGAGGATGCGGCGCAGCCCGCAAGCGAGCGCGGCGCCGGGGGCTACGGCTCGACCGGCGTCGCGGCACGGTAAGAAGGAGGGCGACGATGCTGAGGCTATCGAAGCGCCTGCTGTTTGCGATCGAGGCGGTTGCCGACATCGCCTATTACGGCGGGCAGCGGCCGGTGCAGTCGGGCGAAATCTCCGAGCGCCAGGGCATTCCCCGGCGTTATCTGGAACAGGTGCTGCAGCATCTGGTGAAGAACGGCATCCTGACCGGCCAGCGCGGTCCGCGCGGCGGCTACCGGCTTGCGCGCGAACGCCGCCTCATCACCATTGGCGAGCTGGTGCGCGTCGTGCGCCAGATCGATGCGCTGCCCGATCCGCTGACCGACGAGGGCGGATCGGCAATCGGCAATCAGGTGGTGCGGCCGATCTGGCGCGACATGCAGAACCGCATGATGCAGGAACTCGATTCCGTCACCGTTGAAGAAATCTGCGAGCGCGCACGCCGCAGCGGCGTGCCCGGCGAACCGCTGCCGCGCATCGATTTCAGTATTTGAATTTCAGTATCCGGCCGACCCAACCGACCATCGCGCATCGCAGAAAGAGCCAATCCGACCCATGCCCGAATCCGCGCCCGCCGCATCGGCCGCCCAGCACGGCCGCATCTACGAAAATGTCCTTGAGACGATCGGCAACACGCCGCTGGTGCGGCTGCGCCGGATCGCCGCCGCACATGGCGTCGTCGCCGACCTGGTCGGCAAATGCGAATTCTTCAATCCGCTGTCATCGGTCAAGGACCGCATCGGCTATGCGATGATCGAGGCGCTCGAACGCGAGGGCAAGATCGGCCCCGATGCCGTGCTGGTCGAACCGACCAGCGGCAATACCGGCATTGCGCTTGCCTTCGTCGCGGCCGCCAAAGGCTATCGGCTGATCCTCTGCATGCCCGAGAGCATGTCGATCGAGCGGCGCAAGATGCTGAAGCTGCTCGGCGCCGAGCTTGAACTGACGCCGGCCGGGGAAGGTATGGCGGGGGCGATCCGGCGCGCCGAACAGATCCTCGCGCAGAATCCGAAGGCCGTGATGCCGCAGCAATTCAAGAATCCCGCCAACCCGGCGATCCATCGCCGCACCACCGCCGAAGAAATCTGGCGCGATACCGGCGGCAAGGTCGATGTGGTGGTGAGCGGCGTCGGCACCGGCGGCACGCTGACTGGCGTCGGCGAGATTCTGAAGCCGCGCAAACCGGGTTTGCGCATGGTTGCGGTCGAACCCGAGGACAGCGCGGTGCTCTCCGGCGGCAAGCCGGGCCCGCACAAGATCCAGGGCATCGGCGCCGGTTTCATCCCCGAGATTCTCAAGGTCGAGCTGATCGACGAGATCCTGCGTATCGGCAACGACACGGCACTGCGTATGGCCCGCGAAGTGGCGGCAACGGAAGGTATTCCAGTCGGCATTTCCTCCGGTGCCGCGATTGCGGCCGCGGTCGAACTCGGAAAGCGATCCGACATGAAGGGCAAGCTGATCGTTACGATCCTGCCCTCCTTTGCCGAGCGCTATCTTTCGACCGCTCTGTTCGACGGCCTCGCCTGACGCGGGGGGCGGCAACGGACATATCCATGACCGCAACCGAACTCAGCGACGAGCAATTGCTGCGCTATGCGCGGCATGTCGTACTCGACGAGGTCGGCGAGGAAGGGCAGGCCAAACTGCTCGCCTCGAGCGTCCTGATCGTCGGGGCCGGCGGACTTGGCTCGCCGCTCATGCTCTATCTCGCCGCCGCCGGGATCGGTCGGATCGGCATTGTCGACGACGATGTCGTCGATCTCACCAATCTGCAGCGCCAGGTGATCCATCGCACCGAAGATGTCGGTCGGCCCAAGGTCGAGAGCGCCTACGATGGCGCGCGGCGCATCAATCCCGAGATTCGCGTCGAGCCGCATCGCATGCGCCTCACCGCAGCGAACGCCGCCGATCTGATCGGGCGCTACGACATTGTCGCCGACGGCAGCGACAATTTTGCGACGCGCTATCTGCTCAACGATGCCTGTCACCTTGCGGGGAAGACTTTGGTGGCGGCCTCTTTGTTCCGCTTCGAGGCGCAGCTTTCGACCTTCAAATCGCATCTGGGATCGCCGCATCCCTGTTATCGCTGTCTCTTTCCCGACCGGCCGGGCGAAGATCTCGTGCCGCGCTGCGAGGAGGCGGGGATCATCGGCGCGCTGGCGGGGGTCATGGGCACCCTGCAGACGACCGAAGTGATCAAGGAACTGCTGGGACTCGGTCGCGGCCTGTCCGGCCGGCTGCTGCTCTACGATGCGCTCGAGGCGCGCTTCACCGAGATCGCCCTGCGCCGCGCCGCGGACTGCGCGCTCTGCGGGCCGCAGGCGACAATCCACGACCTCGCACTGCATGCGGCGTGAGCGACGAAACCCTCATGGCGAGCCTGTCGAACCATGAGGGCGTTGCGAAAGCCTCATCCTTCGACAAGCTCAGGATGAGGCTTATGAGAAGCGCGCCGAACTCACAAAAGACGCGCGGCGAACGCGCTAGATCATCGCCTCGATGACGCGGTCGGGCGGGCGGTGGCCGTCGACGAAGGTCTTGATGTTGATGATGACCTTCTCGCCCATGTCGATGCGGCCCTCGATCGTCGCCGAACTCATATGCGGCAGCAGCACCACGTTATCGAGCCGCAGCAGGCGCGGATTGACGGCGGGTTCATGCTCGAACACGTCGAGGCCGGCGCCGGCGATCTCGCCCTTCTCGAGCATGCGAGTAAGTGCATTCTCGTCGATCACCTCGCCGCGCGCGGTGTTCACGACATAGGCCTGGCGCTGCAGCAGCTTCAAGCGGCGCGCCGAGAGCAGATGGTAGGTTGCCGGCGTGTGCGGGCAGTTGATCGAAATAATGTCCATGCGCGCCAGCATCTGGTCGAGGCTTTCCCAGTAGGTTGCCTCGAGTTCGGTTTCGAGTTCGGCATGGACGCGCCGTCGGTTGTGATAGTGGATCGCGAGGCCGAAACCGCGCGCGCGGCGCGCAACGGCGGTGCCGATGCGGCCCATGCCGATGATGCCGAGGCGTTTTCCCCAGATGCGATGGCCGAGCATCGTGGTCGGCCCCCAGCCGGTCCAATTGCCCGAACGGATCAGACGCTCGCCTTCCGCGAGCCGGCGCGGCACGGCCAGGATGAGCGTCATCGTCATGTCGGCGGTGTCTTCGGTGAGGACACCGGGCGTGTTGGTGATGGTGATGTTGCGCTGGCGCGCCGTCGCGAGATCGATATGGTCGACGCCGGTGCCGAACGAGGCGATCAGACGAAGCTGCGGCCCGGCCTGCGAGAGCACCGCGGAATCGATCCGGTCGGTGACCGTCGGCACCAGCACGTCGGCTTCTTTGACCGCCTGGATCAACTCGGCCTGGCCCAGCGGCTTGTCGTCCAGATTCAACTTGACCCGGAACAGCTCCATCATCCGGGTTTCGATCGGATCCGGCAGCTTTCGGGTGACGACGACGAGCGGTTTGGTGGCCATGGACGCTCCCTGAGGGGCCTTGGCGGGAACCGCTCGATTGAGGATCGGCGGCAGGGTCCCGGCGGCCTGATTGCGGCCTGCCATAGCAAGCCGGTTTTTCCTTGTCCAGCATAGCACCGCGCCGTGGGAGCCATGCTTGCCCGCAACCGCGCTCGACAGGCAGAGTCGCATGAAGGCGTGGCCGCGTCGCGGCCGATTCGACCCAAGACCAGGAGGCGTTCTACC
The DNA here is from genome assembly GCA_040902645.1 of Dongiaceae bacterium. Classification (GTDB taxonomy): domain Bacteria; phylum Pseudomonadota; class Alphaproteobacteria; order Dongiales; family Dongiaceae; genus JAWXBK01. Next base: position 13,240 of record JBBDWW010000343.1, read on the forward strand.
GATGCAATCCCCCCGACTTGTTCGCGGCATGGCCATGACAGCCCTCTTTGTCGCGATTATGGCGCTTGGCATCATGGCGCCCGCCGGATCCGGTGCTTCCGCGCAGAATTCAGTCGAGAATCCTTCGGGCCTGCCGGTGCCGCGCTTCGTGTCGCTGCGTTCGAACGAAGTCAATCTGCGCACCGGGCCTGGTCTCACCCACCCGATCGAATGGGTCTATCAACGCAAGGGCCTGCCGGTTCTGGTGATCGGCGAATTCGATACCTGGCGGCAGATCCGCGACCATGAAGGCACCGAAGGCTGGGTGCATCAGAGCATGATCGACGGTGAACGCAGTTTTATGACCATCGGGGAACAGCGCACCGCCCATCTGACGCCGCAGCCGGAGGCGAAGGCGGCCGTGCGGATGGACTCGGGGGTGATCGGGCAGCTTCTCGAATGCGACGAAACCAACTGGTGCCTGGTCAGCGTGCAGGGCTATCGCGGCTGGGTGGAGCGCGGCGAGATCTGGGGCTCGCTCGACGGCGAAGTGTTCCGCTAAGGCCGCGCACCCCGACCCGTCACGAGCAGCCCGGCGCAGAACCGCGATGGACGAGCTTTTCGAAAGCGGCCGGTTCGATCTTAACGACGATGTCTCGATCTTCTATCGGCATGGCGGTTCGGGCCCACCTTTGCTGCTGCTGCACGGTTATCCGCAGACCCATGCGATCTGGCACAAGGTGGCGCCGGCATTGGCGCAGCGTTTCACCTTGGTGATGCCGGATCTACGCGGCTATGGCGCGAGCTGCGGGCCCGCACCCGATGCCGAACACCGGAATTATTCGAAGCGCGCGATGGCCGGCGACATGGTGGCGCTGATGCGCTCGCTCGGCCACGGGCGCTTCGATCTCGCCGGTCACGATCGCGGCGCGCGGGTCGCCTATCGATTGACGCTCGATCATCCCGAATGCGTGCGGCGCCTCGCCTCGCTCGACACGGTGCCGACGATCGATATTTGGGAAGGCATGAACGCGGCCGAGGCGATCGCGACTTATCACTGGCCGTTTCTCGCGGTGCCGGCGCCGCTGCCGGAGCGGCTGATCGGCGGCGATCCCGAATTCTTCGTGCGGCATCTGCTCGAACGCTGGGCGGGCGATGCGAGCCGGCTCGATCCCGAGGCGGTCGCACAGTATGTCGCGCAGTTCCGCAACCCGGCGACCGTGCAGGCGACCTGCGAGGATTATCGCGCGGGTGCGAGCTGTGATTGGGCGAACGATCGCGCCGACCGCGACGCCGGCCGCAAAATCGGTTGCCCGTTGCTGATCCTCTGGGGCCGCGGCTATATCGGGCATTCCGCCGCATCGGCGGGCAGCGCTCCGGGTGCGATCTGGAAACGCTGGGCCGACGACGTGCACGAGATCGCACTCGATTGCGGCCATTTCATCGTCGAGGAAGAACCGGAAAAAGCCGCCGCGGCGTTACTCGATTTCTTCGACGCGCCCTGAGCGCGCCCGTTCAACGCGGCGGTTCAGCGCGCCTTTTTGCTCGGCATGGGAGCGGCTGCGACAACGCCGAGCGTATGGCCGTCATGGATTCCTTCGATCCGATCGGCCCCGGTCTGGAAATCGAATTCGTAGACGATCTTACCGCTATGCGCGCCGGCGACGTCGAACGTCATGTGCCAGCCCCAGTCGTCATGGGTATCGCGATAGACCGCCGTGCCGGTTAACGCCGTGTCGGCCCAGACGCGGCATTCGTCCAGCTCGTAACGATAGATATAGGCGCGCTGGGTCGGCCGCGCGAGGGTGAGCGTACCGCCGTGATCGCAGCCGATCGTCATCGGCTCGCTGCCACCCCAGCCCGATGTGAGCTCGGCCGAGATGACTGCGCTGACGGCGCCCCAGCCGATATCGGCAGCGTCGGCAGGATCGTAGCGTCGCGTCACGTCGACAGCGTAATAGGGATCGAGCACCGATTGCTTGCATAGAACCTGGCCCGGCTTCGGCTCTCGCCCCGCCACCAGCCAGTTGGTGACGACATTGTCGACGCAGGCGTCGCCCCAGCCGAGCACCACATGCGGCCCGTCTTCGACCGTGATCATCGTCGCGTCGCCGAGCCGCTCATAGACCGCGGTCGCCTGTGCGATCGGCGTCGCATGATCGGCATCGCTGGCAAGAATGAGCGTCTTGAAATCGCCGCCGGCGAACAGCGGTATCGCGTGGCGTTCGTCGAGCCCGGGCCAGAACTGGCATTCCAGATTGAGCCCGATCATATAGTGAAAGAAGCGCGGAAACTCGCCGCGATAGCCGAGACCGTCCTCGAACACCGACAAGGCGCTGGCCGACGGATCGGCCGGCTGGATGCCGTAATCGGGACAGGAGACCGCGTAGAATGCGCCCCAATACATGCCCGAGCCGGTCCCCTCGACGGCGAGCGGCGTCATCGTATCGGCATCGAATTCGAGCGCGCGATAGGCCATGCGCAGCATCGGCACGAGTTCGCCCTGGTCCGCCGAGGCCAGCGCATGCAGGAACGCGGTGCGATCGAAGGGCGTGTAAAGCGCATAAGAGAGGCTTCCGACCACCATGTCGCGTGTGAGCGCCCGCTCGTCGAGTCGGCCGCTCGAGAGCGGGAACGGGACATCGATTGGCGCGCGTTCGAGCTGCGCCAGCAGCCGGTCATAAGCATCGGTCACCGATGTCTCGAACAACCCGCCGCAATCCACATCGTCCCGACAGGTGCGACCCATGCGCTCGAACAGGTCCTCGGCGGCGCGTGCCGCCACGATCCCGTCATTCGTGATATCGGCGGCAGGATCCATCACGCTGTCGAGGATCAGCCCTTCGACGGCGTCGGGAAATGTCGCGGCATAGGCCTGCGCGAAAAACGTGCCGTAACTCGCACCGTAGAGCCAGATCGGCGGCGCGCCGATCGCCTGGCGGAAGATTTCGAGATCGCGCACCGCCTGTCGCGTGCCGAGAAACGGCATGATCTCGGCGCGACCGGATTCGGTGATGCAGTCGGTCACGAACGTGCCGGCCCGTTCGATATTGATCTCGGGATGTTCGAAATTCCACGGGATCAGCGAATAGACGGCAGCAGCGCGGCGGCAATCGACGCCATGGCGCGGGCCCATGCCGCGCTGGTCGAACAGCACAATGTCGTAATGTTCGAGGATACGCTCGTCGAAATTCCACAGCGCCCAGTCGGAAATACCGACCCCGGCCTGCCCCGGCCCGCCGACGGCATAAACGAGAACGCCGCGATAATCGCCGGTCGCCAGATGGATCGCGTACTCGATATCGAGGGTCCGATTGTCGGCTGGATTGTCGTGATCGAGGGGCGCCGGGACGGTGACGCAGACGAGATCGCCGACATAGCAGGAATGCGGATCGAGCCGGTCGACAATGTCGGAGAGACCCGCGGCCGGCACAGGGGGCGCAGCGAGGCAGAATCCCGCGAGCGCCGTCGCCGCTGCGACGACCGCCCGGAGCAATCTGCGGCTGCACTGGTTCATCGACCGCCCGCCCGAAGGTGATATCGGCGCGAAACTAGGCGGCGGAGCCGGGTCGGCGCAAGCCTGCCGAGGTTCTAGTCGAAATCCTCGGCGAGCGCCGCGCGCACGCTCTCGGGCATGATCGACATATGGCCGTAGACCGGATGGCTGAAGCCGATTACCACTTCGGCACCGGGTTTGACGAAGGAAGCGACCTGCGCGTCGGTAAAAGGAAAATGCAGGAACTGCACCGACGAGGCCTTGCCATCGGCCGTGGTGCGATCGACATCGGTTTCCGGCACCGCCTTTATGATTTCGCCGCCGACGCGAATGAACGCTGTTTCCTCGATGCCGCCGAGCCGCGAGAGAAACGCCTTGCGCCGCGTCGGCTCGTCGATTTCGAACAAGACCGTCGCGACCAGTTCGCGGCCGTTCGGAATCATCGGCCCGTATGCCGCGAGCTCGTCGTCGATCTGCGCGACGCCGCCTTTCTCGATATAGAGCATCTCCTGGATCTGCAGCCACATCGTTTCGAAATTCTCGAAATGAAAGGTCGCAACCGGGCCTATTTCCATGCGGCGGCTGCGTTTTCGCGCCACAATCTCGGCGCGGGGG
>JBBDWW010000344.1:0-17255 GCA_040902645.1 Dongiaceae bacterium
GGAACCATAAACGGCCAGCAAGCCATCAAAAAACCGGATCATCTCTGCTCTCCTTCATTTTCTTTCGCCTCGGCCGCGGTAAAACCGTAATAATTCTTAACCGGTGCCTTGGCAACATCGCTAATCTGGGCTTGAAATAGGCCTCCAACAAACGATATTATCTATCCATTCAGATTATTGAAACTAATGTGAAACTATGAAACGCCGCCTTCCCCCGCTCAGCAGCCTGCGCGCCTTCGAAGCCGCCGCCCGTCATCTGAGCTTCGCCGATGCCGCCGAAGAGCTGGCCGTCACCCCGGCCGCCGTGAGCCATCAGGTGAAGCGGCTCGAGGAATATCTCGGGGTCAAACTGTTCCGCCGGCTGAACCGCCAGGTGCTGCTGACCGATGCCGGCCAGCTCGCGCTGCCGGATGTACGCGCCGCCTTCGATCGGCTGGCAATGGCCATGGATCGGGTCGCGCGCCGGCGCGACGACAAGATCCTGACCGTCACCTCCACCACCTCGTTCGCCGGCAAATGGCTGGTGCCGCGGCTCGACCGGTTTCGCAAGCGTCATCCCGAGATCGAGGTGCGTATCGACGCGGCGGATTATCTGGTCGATTTTGAGCGCGAGAATATCGACATGGGCATCCGCTACGGCAAAGGCGGCTATCCGGGTCTGCGCCAGGACCGGCTGTTCTATGGCGACATTTTTCCGGTCTGTTCGCCGAAGCTGCTCGAGGGGCCGCACGCACTGAAGCGTCCGGCCGATCTCAAATGGCACACGCTCTTGCATTCCGACTGGGATTCGAAAGACGACAGCGAGCCGGACTGGCGCATGTGGCTGCGCGCTGCCGGCGTTACCGACATCGATCCGACGGCAGGGCCGAAATTCTTTCCCGAGACGGTGACCTTGCAGGCGGCGATCGAAGGCCATGGCGTGGCACTCGGCAACACGACATTGGCCGGCGCCGATCTCGCGGCCGGACGGCTGGTCAAACCGTTCGAATTCGTGATGCCGGTCGATTTCGGCTATTTCGTCATCGCGCCGGAAAAGAACGCGCAACTGCCGAAGATCGTCTGGTTCCGCGACTGGCTGCTCGAGGAAGCAGCGGCCCTGCATCGCGAAGTCGCGGCGGCGTAGCTTACGATGTCCTGACGTACCGAACGCAGGGGGCCCCCATGAAACGACCTATCGCCGCACCGGCATTCGCGCACTATCCCGAAGACTGGCATCTCTCTCCGGCGATCGATACCGGCGATTTCGTGTTCTTCTCCGGCCAAACCGGTTGCCGGCCCGACAACAGCGTGTCGCTCGATCCCGAACAACAGTTCCGCGACATCTTCGGATTCCTCTCCGCCAATCTCGCGGCGGCCGACCTGACATTCGACGACGTAGTCGAGATGACGACCTATCACGTCGACCTCAGAAAGCACCTCCCGACCTTCGAGAACGTCATGCGCGAGCATATCCGCGCGCCCTATCCCGCATGGACGGCGATCGGCGTGACCGAGTTCATCACCGAGGGCACACTGGTCGAGATTCGGATCATCGCCCGACGACCCTGATCCTCGTCGGATCGGCGTTCGAGCCGGCCGTGCCGTAATCGTCTGCCGTGCGGCGTCAGCGCGCCGGATCGAAGCCGCGCGTGGAATCCATCGGAATGGCGGCGATGAGACAGCGATCGCCGAGCACGACGAGCGGCTCCGCGACATAGCCGGCCTCGGTCATGGCGGCGAGCTCGTCGGCCAACGGGACGGTGTAATCCTCTTTCGCGAGAATACGCGCGACGCGTGCGGCGTAAGGCGGCTGCGCCACGTCCGGCGTCCAGTCGCAGAGCGCATTCCAAAGAGCTTCATGCGGCAGCGCGAACAGATCATGGTTCGCGCGCAGACGCTCGCCGTACAGCAAGACGCCGTTTGCGGATAAATGCGCGCGAAGCTGCGTCAGCACCTGCATCTTGCTCGCGCGCGGCAGCTCGTGCAGCACCTGCAGTATCAATATCGCATCGTAGCGTTTGCCGTTTAGCATGCCGGCATCGAACGATGTCAAATCCGCGGAAAGCTGGCGAAACCGGCCGCCGTGGCGCCGAAGGCGTTCGGCCGCGTGCGCCATCATCGGCTGCGAAAAGTCGACGCCGTCGATGTGCGCCGAGAGAATCGCATCCAGTATGCGATCCGTCACGAGCCCGGAGCCCGAACCGATCTCGAGGACCGCCACCGCGCGATCGTGCTCGGCATAGCGCTCGAGGACCGAGACCAGCAGCGCGATCATGAAAGGACGCGCGGGGCTTCCGGTCAACGGCGATGCATCCCACTCGGCCACGAACGCGGTGTCGGTCCAGTCGTCTTTCATGCGTCGGTCGGACGAGGCGCTAATAGATCGCATCCTCGAAGCGCGCCGGTGCGGCGTCCCTGGTGGCGATGCCGCCATATTGCAGTTCCATCACCGCGAGCCCGCGCTGGACCGAACCGTCCTGCTGGAAGCGGAAAATGCCATCGATGCCGGCGAAACCGTCGGTCTGGGTGATTGCGGCGCGATCGTAATAGACGCCGGCCGCGGCCGCTTCCGGCCCGGTGCCGCGCGCCAGCGCGGCCGCGAGCGCGGTCGCATCGTAGGCGAGACTCGCCAGACGCGCCGGCGGTTCACCGTAAAGCTGGCGGTAGCGCGTTTCGAAACGCCGCCAGCTTTCCTGCGACGGTGCCGCGAACCACGCACCGGCGATCCCCGGTTCGGAACCGAGCCGCGTATCGTCCCACAAGGTCGAGCCGAGAATTCGTGTTGCCCCCGGATCGATATCGTAGAACGGCAGGAGCGGTGCGATCAGCCGCAACCGGTCGCCGGCTTCGGGTATCAGCAGCGCGTCGTAACTGTCGCGCGCGCCGGCGATGCGCTGCACATAGGGCGCAAGGTCGGTCGTGCCGGTGTCGTAATACTCGATGCTCGAGACCGTACCGGCGCCGCCGCCGGTCGCGAGATTGAGCGCCTGTACCACGTTGCGGCCGTAGGTCGAATTCGGCACCAAAGCCGCAAAACGCTGCAGGCCCTGCGAGGACGCATAGGTGACGACGCGCTCGATCTGCAGCTCGGGCAGAATGCCCATCACATAGACATCGGGTCCCGCGACGCTGCGATCGGTGGAGAAACTGATGACCGACACGCCGGCCTGACGCGCAACCGGCGCGACCTGTCCGACCTGGTTCGCGAACAACGGGCCAAGGATCAACTGCGCGCCTTCGGCGATCGCTTGTTGTGCCGCCATGCCGGCACCGCCCGCCGTTTCGGTATCGCGCACAACGAGCGCGAACCTGTCGTTGCCGGAATCGAACAGCGCGAGTTCCGCGGCGGACTGCATCGAGCGGCCGAGCGCCGCATGCTGGCCCGAGAGCGGCAGCAGAAGAGCGACATGCACGCGTCCGTCGCCGGTCACAATCGGTGCCGGCGTGGTCGGTACAGGTTCCGGGGTCGGCGTTGCGGTAACCGGGGGCGTCACGGGCGGTGTCGCTTGCTGCGGCGGCGCGGGCGGCGATACCCTCTGCTGACAGGCGCCCAGCGCAAAGGCGGCGACAACCAGCAGCATGGAAAGCGTGACGGCCGACGGGGCGGCCCTGAGCCATCCCGTGCCCGTCCGGTTCAGCGATGAGCGGAAGATCGAAACGGCGCGGCGCACAGCCAGCATCGGCGACATCCCCTGTGAGAACTCTTGGCCCCGACAAGAATTCGGGCCCTCATACATCCGCAACCGAGCCTAGCGGCGGGTCCGGCGCAAGTACATGGCCGCACGACGCAAGCGGCGACCGGCGCAAGGCGGGCGCGACGACTGGCACGCTCGCCATTGTCGCGACACCGATCGGCAATCTCGGCGACATCACCAAGCGCGCGATCGAAACCCTGGCCGCAGCCGATCTGGTGTTGTGCGAAGACACCCGCGTCACCGGCCGGCTGTTGGCGCATCTCGGCCTGAAGCGTCCGTTACGCCCCTATCATGACCATAATGCGGCGCGCATGCGCCCCGAGATCCTGCAGTTGCTGGCGATGGGGCAGACCGTCGCGCTGGTCTCCGATGCGGGCACGCCGCTAATCTCCGATCCCGGCTACCGCCTCGTGCGTGACGCAATCGCGGCGGGTCATACGGTGACGCCGCTGCCCGGTGCCTCGGCACTGCTGGCGGCGCTCGCAATTGCCGGTTTGCCGACCGACCGGTTTCTGTTCGCCGGCTTCCTGCCGCCGAAGAGCGCAGCGCGACGCGCTGCGATCGCCGAATTCCGGACCCTGCGCGCGACGCTGCTGTTTTACGAAAGCGGACCGCGGCTGGCAGGGATGCTCGCGGATCTCGCCGACATACTGGGCCCGCGCGAGGCGGCGGTCGCCCGCGAGCTGACCAAGCTCTATGAGGAAACCAGGCGCGACCGGCTCGATGCGCTTGCCGCCCATTACGCCGCCGCCGGCGGCCCCAAGGGCGAGATCGTGGTGCTGGTCGGCCCGCCCGACGAGGATGCCGCAATCCTCGACGACGCGGCGCTCGATGCGATGCTGACCGAACGGCTCGCCCGCCTGCCGCTCAAGACGGCGGTCGACGAGGTGGCCGGCGCCAGCGGCCGGCCGCGCCGGGAGGTTTAGCGCCGCCCACTCACGTGGCGCGACACGACATGACCGGCCGCGACCGGATCCAGAAGCGGCGAGCCGGGGCGTCCTCGCCGGGCCGGCGGGACAGAAACGGCGGTCGCGCATTAGAGCCGGCCGACGAGCAGCGCCGCAAACGGCAGCACAGCCAGGGGCGCGGCCGGCGCGGCGAGTGGCTCGCCGCCTGGTTCCTGCGGCTCAAGGGCTATCGCATCCTTGCCCGCGACCTGCGCTGCCCGGTCGGCGAAATCGACCTGGTCGCCCGGCGCGGCCGCACCCTTGCGATCGTCGAGGTCAAGGCGCGGCCCGACAGGACGATCGCCGCCGAATCGATCTCGCCCCGCCAGCGCCAGCGCATTCTCGCCGCGCTCGGCTGGTTCCTCGCGCGCCACCCCGACCGGGCGCAGGACCGCATCCGCTTCGACGTCGTTCTCATCGTGCCGGGACGGCTACCGCTACATCTCGAAGATTGCTGGCAGGCTGCACATACCGGTTGAGGCAAATCTGCGGTAGAATGCGGTTCTCGATTCATCAGCGGGCAGATCGGCTGAGTTATGGGGCTCGCCCTCGCAGTATGCCGGCATTGGCACCGGCCGCATTCCGCCTGGCTCGTCACGGCTGCTTTGGCCGTTGTCGCGTCCCTGTTGCTCACCGGTTGCACCGTGCCTGGGATTGCGATCGGCGTCGCCGCCAGTGCGGCGACCAAGACGACCGAAGAACGCGGCTTCACGACTTCGGTCTCCGACGATGCCTTGTATCTCGACATCAACCGCCGGCTGCTCGACCAGGACGGCGATCTGTTCAGTGCGGTCAAGCTTCAAGTGCATGAAGGCCGCGTGCTGCTAAGCGGCGAGGTGGAAAGCCCAGAATCGCGCATGGAGGCGGTCAAGATCGCCTGGCAGCCGGATGGGGTTGCCGAGGTGATCAACGAAATGACGGTGACCGGCGCCGATCCGAACGGTTGGCGCGATTTTTGGATCATCAAGAAGATCGACGGCAAGCTGTTGCTGGACGGCGAAATCCGGTCGATCAATTACAGCGTCGAATCGGTCGACGGGGTGGTTTATCTGATTGGGATCGCGCAGAACGAGGACGAGCTCAATCGCGTCATCGACCATGCGCGCGACGTTCAGTATGTTCGCCGAATCGTGAACTACGTCCGCATCAAGACCCAAGCCGCCAGCGCCGAATGACCGACCAGGAAGCCGCCATGGCGGCGCTTGCCGCGGCGGCGGCGCTGTCCGACCGAAATATCGATCTTGCCGATACCGCCCTTGCGTTGGCCAGCTTCGACCGGCCCGGCGTTGCGCTCGACCGCTATCGCGATCATCTCGCCGTGATGACGCGCGACGTCGCCGATCGCTTCGCCGCAGCCGGCACCGCCGACACGCTCGAGGGCCGCATCGCCTCGCTGGATGCCGTGCTCTACGAGCAGGAAGGCTATCGCGGCGACGAGGCGACCTATGACGATCTGCAGAACGCCAATCTGATGCGCGTCATCGACCGGCGGCGCGGCCTGCCGGTCGCGCTCGGCATTCTGTTCATCCAGTGCGGCCGCAATCAGGGCTGGGATGTCGAGGGTATCGCGTTTCCCGGCCATTTCCTGGTGCGGCTCGATCGCGAGGGCGAACGCGCCATCGTCGATCCGTTCGCGGAAGGAAAAATCTGCGCGGCCGCCGATCTGCGCACGCTGATCAAGGCCGCCGCGGGCAGCGAAGCCGAGCTCGCGCCGGACTATTTCGAGCGCGTCAGCAATATCGACATTCTGCTGCGGCTGCAGAACAACCTGAAGATCCGCAATATCCGCATGGGCGAACTTGAAAAAGCCGGCCGCGTCGTCGAACGCATGACGACGCTCGCACCCGGACGCGCCGAACTGTGGCGCGATGCGGCGATGATTCAGCTTCGCCTGGAAAATCTGCAGCGCGCCGCCGAGGCACTGGAACGGCATATCGCGCTGGAAACGCGCGACAGCTACAAGCATCAATCGGCGCGCATTCTGCAGGATGTGAAAAATCGCCTGAACTGAGCCCGTGCGAACGTCGCGGAAGCGCCGTGAAAGTCGCGACGCACAGTTATTTTATCTATTTTAATCAGTGAGTTAAAAGATTCATTTTTGCAGTGCAGCAAAGGCGCTATAATGGTGCTTCCGCGGCGATACGCACCCAACAAATGACATCCCCCGATCTGAACGACGGACGTCGCCATGACGGTCCGTCCGCATCGACCCACGCCGAGCCACGCAGCCAACGTCTCCCGATCCTCGCCCTCGGTGCACTCGGCATCGTCTACGGCGACATCGGCACCAGCCCGCTCTATGCGCTACGCGAAGCGTTGCGTGCGACCGACGCACCGGTCTCGGAGACCAGCGTGTTCGGCCTGCTCTCGCTGATCTTCTGGTCGCTGCTGCTGGTGGTCACCGTCAAATACATCGTGATCGTGCTGCGCGCGGATAATCGCGGCGAAGGTGGCATCCTCGCGGTCAGCGCGCTGATCCTGCAGGACGCCAGCATATCGCGCCGGCTCGGCGCGAGTGTCGTCGCGCTCAGCATCGCGGGTGCGGCCTTGTTCTATGGCGACTGCCTGCTGACGCCGGCGATTTCCGTGCTCAGTGCGGTTGAAGGGCTGACCGTGAGCGCGCCGTCGCTGCATGTTCTTGTCTTGCCGGTGACCATCGTCATTCTGATTGCGCTGTTCCTCGTGCAGTCGCGCGGCACCGGCCGCGTCGGTGTCTTATTCGGCCCGATCATGGCGCTCTGGTTCGCCGTGCTCGGCACGCTCGGCGCGATCGAGATCGCCGGCAATCCTGCCGTGCTGGCCGCGATCGATCCGCGTTATGGCATCGCCTTCCTCACGCATCACACGCCGGTCGGCCTCGTTGTGCTCGCCGCCGTGTTCCTCGCCGTCACCGGCGCCGAGGCGCTCTATGCCGATATGGGCCATTTCGGCCGGGTGCCAATGCGGCTCGCCTGGTTCGCCGTCGTCATGCCGGCTTTGCTGCTCAATTACTTCGGCCAGGGCGCGCTGCTGCTGCGCGAGCCCACGGCGATCGCGAATCCGTTCTTCCTGCTCGGGCCCGAATGGTCGCGTCTGCCGCTGGTTGTGCTCGCATCGGCCGCCACCGTGATCGCCTCGCAGGCCGTCATTTCCGGCGCCTTCTCGCTTACCCGCCAGGCGGTCCAGCTCGGCTATCTGCCGCGGCTCGAGTTCCGGCACACCTCGGCGCATCAGATCGGCCAGATCTATTCCCCGCAGGTGAATTATGCGCTGCTGATCGCGGTGATCGCGGTCGTGCTCGCTTTCGGTTCCTCCTCGGCGCTCGCCGCCGCCTACGGCCTCTCGGTGTCGGCAACGATGGTGATCACAACGATGCTGGTGTTCGTCGTCGCACGACGCTGCTGGAACTGGGGGCCCGCCGCGATTGCCGGGATTCTCGGATTGCTGTTCGCGGTCGATGCGATTTTCCTCGCGGCAAACGCCGTCAAGATTCCCGAAGGCGGCTGGTTCCCGCTCTGCATCGCTTTGCTGCTCTACGTGACAATGTCGACATGGCGTCGCGGTCGCGCCGAGCTTGCCCGCCGTATCGCCGGCGATGGCATGAAAATCGAAACGTTCATCGCGCATCTGAATCCGGAACGGCCGGTGCGCGTGCCCGGCACCGCCGTCTACATGACCGGCACCCCGGACGAGGTGCCGCGTGCACTGCTGCACAATATGAAACACAACAAGGTGCTGCACGAACGCGTTGTGCTGCTGACGGTCAGCACAAAGGGCGTGCCGAAAGTGCCGGCCGCGGAACGCGTCGCGGTCGAGCAGCTCGGCAAGCGCTTCTACCGGGTGCGCGTTTCCTACGGGTTCATGCAGACGCCGAACGTGCCGCGTGCGCTCGAGCTCTGCAGGGAGCACGGTCTCGAATTCGACATGATGGAGACTTCGTTTTTCCTCGGGCGGGTCGCGCTCAACCCGGGACGCGCGATGCCGCGCTGGCGCCAGCAGCTTTTCGCCGCCCTGGCGCGCAACGGCTTTGGGGCGACCGAGTTCTTCCGCTTGCCGCCGAACCGCGTGGTCGAGCTCGGCTCGCAGATCACGCTCTGAGGCGGGAGCCGGGGCCGTAAGGCCGCCCACCCCAAGAATCCGCTGCCAAGCCGCGGCGGCGCGCATTATGATCGCGCCCGATCGATAGCCTGCCGCGAACCGAACGGACCCCAAGGGGCAAATATGAGCCGCGCCGTCGCCATCCAGATGGATCCGATCGAAGGAATCGACATCAACGGCGATTCCTCCTTCGCGCTCGCGCTCGAGGCACAGCGCCGCGGCCACGCGCTCTATCACTATCTGCCGCGCCATCTGATGCTGCGCGAGGGCCGGATCTACGCGCATATGCGCGCGTTGCAGGTGCGCCGCGAGAAGGGCAATCACGCGAGCCTCGGTTCGTTCGAAACGATCGACCTGCGCACGATGGACATCGTGCTGATGCGCCAGGATCCGCCCTTCGACATGGCGTATATCACCGCGACGCATATGCTCGAGCATGTCCATCCCGATACGCTGGTGGTGAACGACCCGGTCGAGGTGCGCAACGCGCCCGAGAAACTGTTCGTCACCCATTTCCCCGAGCTGATGCCGCCGACGCTGATCACATCGGACAAGGCAGAGATTCTCGAGTTCCGCAAGGCGCACAAGGACATCATCGTGAAGCCCTTGTTCGGCAATGGCGGAGCGGGCGTGTTCCATATCGCGCCGGGCGACGAGAATCTCGGCTCGCTGATCGAACTGTTCACCCAACTCTATCGCGAACCGATCATCGTGCAGCTTTATCTGCCCGAGGTACGCGCGGGCGACAAGCGCATCATCCTGGTCGACGGCGAAGCGGCTGGGGCTATCAACCGCGTGCCGCCCGAAGGCGAGGCGCGCTCGAACATGCATGTCGGCGGCAGGCCGCTGAAGACCACGATGACGGTGCGCGAACGCGAGATCTGTGCGGCGATCGGCCCTGTGCTGCGCGCGCGCGGGCTGGTGTTCGTCGGGATCGACGTGATCGGCGATTACATGACCGAGATCAATGTGACGTCGCCGACCGGCATCCAGGAGATCGACCGCTTCGACGGCACCAATCTTGCGGGCCAGATCTGGGATGCGATCGAGACCCGCTTCGACGCGCGCCACACGGCCCGGCCGTCCTGAACAACTGAGGCCAATCTCCTTTTGCCGGGCAGGGCCGCAAGAACGGCGTACCCGGCAGTTTCTTGGCCAAAACTGACAAAACCTTCAGCCGTTCGGACTTCGTGCCGGCCGGCGGTTGTTATTGTGCGGTCGCGGGACCATGTAAATTGGCTGGGCAGGACTGGAAAGGTCGGTCACCATGTACCGCGCTGCCTGTGTACTCATTTTCACGCTACTGGTCCCGGCACCCCTCGCGGCCGACGAATCGCTGCTCGGCGTCTGGCTGTACGAGAACCAGCGCATCCATATCGAGATTTTCCCCTGCGAAGACCGGTTCTGCGGGAAAATCGTCTGGCTCAAGTTTCCCAACGACGATCAGGGCGAGCCGATCACCGACATCGAAAATCCCGATCCCGCGTTGCGCGACCGAGCATTGATGGGGCTTCTGTTGTTGAAGGATCTGCGCCAGACCGGTCCCCGCAGCTGGGAAGACGGCCAGATCTACAACCCCGACGACGGCCAGCATTATCAGGCCGATATGGAAATGCGGGCCGACGGCATCGTGGATATGCGCGCCTATGTGCTGATGCCGATGCTGGGCAAGACCCTCGTCTGGACCCCGGTCGACGGCCCGACCTTCGCATCGGACGACCCGGAATAATCGCCCTAACCACCCTTTGAACGAGCCGGCGGCGCGCACCCTTCCTGCGGCGCCCTAAACCCCGATCGCCTGCCGGAGCGGTTCGAGCTGCGTTTCGAAACGCCGCCATTTGGCAACCGAGCTGTCATAGATCGGCCGGCGCACCTGGCCCTTGCTCGCGGTCAAAACCGGCCGGTCGGTGCGGTGGAAATCGCGACACGCGTCCTCCCAGTCAAGGCCGCAGAACTCGAGCAGGCGCCGCGCCATCGGCTCGAAATCGCGCACCGTCTCCTCATACGAGAATTCCAGCATCGTCCCCGGCAGCACGTCATTCCAATGCGCCATCAGCCGGCGATACTGGTTGTAGTAATGCCCGATATCGTCGAGATCCCAGGCCCAACTGGTTGGATGCGAGAAATTCTGCTCGAAGCAGGAGAGCGCGTTGTCCATCGGGTCGCGCACGCAATGCACGATGCGTGCGTGGGGAAACAGAAGATGGATCAACCCGACATGCACGTAATTGCTCGGCATTTTGTCGGTGATGCGCGGCAGTTTCGATAACGCCGCCGTCTCGTCGAGATAGCGTTTCGCCATGCGCCTGGTCACGCCGGGCGAAAGCCGCTCCATCGCCCAGGGAAACGAGCCGGGTTTTTCGTTCGGACGCGCGAGCGCGGGCGGCAGCAGCCGCGCAACGGTACGGATCGATTCGAGCTCGCCGCCGCCATGAACCTTCGAATGGCTGGCAAGAATCTGCTCGCACAAGGTGGTGCCGGAGCGCGGCATGCCGAGAATGAGGATCGGCCGCTCGGACGGATCGCCCCAGTCGCGGGTTCGTTCGACAAAGGCGCGATCGAAGGTTTCGATGATGCGGGTAAAATAATGCTCGCGACCCTGGTGGCTGTAGCCGCGGTCTTGCGCGTTGAGTTCGTCGCGACGCAGCCGGTTCGCCTCGCGCAAATGCTCGAACGCACTGGCCGGTTCGCCGCGATGCCGGTCGAGCGAATAGAGCGCGAAATGCAGCTGGCGGCGGCTGCGCGTGCCATTCTGCGGCGCGATCGCGAGTTCTTCCGCGCGCAGCCGCATCGGCTCGTCGACCGCTTCGGGAAATTGCGCAGCGAGCACGACCAGCGCATCGGAGCTGTCCGGCGCGATTTCGATCACGCGTCGCCAGGCATCCTTCGCCTCGTCCATGCGGCCCATGATTTGCGCGAAGCGGGCGCGCGCGATCCAGACCTCAAGCGAATTCGGCGCAAGCGCGGTCGCGCGATCGAAGATCGGCGCCGCCGCTTCGGTCTGTCCGGTCGCGGCAAGGATGCCGGCGAAGCGGATCATGCGCTGGGGATTTTTCGGATCGAGCTGGAGCGCGCGGCGATAACTGGCAGCCGCCTGTTTGGGATGACGATGGGTGTCCCAATAGGCATCGGCCAGCCAGGAATGATAGTCGGCCACATCCGGCGCAAGCTCGGTCGCGCGGCGCAAACATTCGATCGCATCGCCGCGCCCGAGCAGGCGACGACTATAGCCGAGCTCGGCCAGCACGCGCGGCTCGTCAGGGGCGATCTCGTGCGCCCGTTCGGCCGATTTCAGCGCATCGTCGAAGCGGCCGATGCGGCGCATCACGTGGGCGAGCCGTTCATGGCCGCGCCAGTCGTTCGGGACCAGGATCGCCGTCTTGCGGAAGGTCGCAACAGCGGCGGCCCCGTCGCGCCGGGCAAGCGCCGCATCGCCCTCGGCGAGCAGATCCTCGATGCTGCGACGCGGCCGCGCCTTCGCCGCCGTAGCGGTTTCCGGCTTTTCTTCGGTCATGGGCGACGAATCATACGGGCACTCCCCCGCGCGCATTGAGCCGGGAGCAGGGCCGCGGCGTCAACCGGTTAGGGGCTCCGTGCGGCCGCCCGGCTGGCCCGGCCGCGCGCACGGGCGAGAACCGTCTCGCGATGCAGAATGTAGAGCCCGGCCGCAACCACGATCGCCGCACCGATGCCGAGAAACAGATCGGGATATTCCCGCCAGATCCACAGCCCGTACAGCATGGCAAACACCAGAGCGAGATATTCGAGCGGTGCGACCAGGGCGGCCGGCGCCTGGCGGAAGGCCTGCGTCATCGCGAACTGCGCGACGCCGCCAATGAGGCCGATCGACACCAGCAGCGCAAGCCCTGTCGCGTCCGGTGTCGCCCATTGCCAGGGCAGGCTCGCCGCCGAGGCCACGGTCGCGGTCACCGTGAAATAGAAGACGATGGTCGCCGAATGCTCCGAGTGCGCGAGGCGGCGGATCATGATCATCGCGAGGGCAAGAAAGAATGCGCCGACCAGCGGGATCAGCGCCGCGGGATCGAAAATGCCGCTGCCGGGTCGTGTCATCACGAGGACGCCGACAAAGCCGACGACGACCGCGCTCCAGCGCCTTATCCCGACTTTCTCGGCCAGCAGCGGCACCGAGAGCGCCGTGATGAACAAGGGTCCGACCATGCCGAGCGCGACCGCTTCGCCGAGCGGCAGGAGCTTGTACGAAATGAAGAAGCAGACCATCGCCGCGAGGCCGAAGGCGGCGCGCAGCAGATGGCCGCCGAGCCGGCGCGTGCGCAGGACCGACACGCCGCCCGCCTGCAGGATGAAGAACGAGAGCGGCAGGAACGCGACGATGTTGCGGAAAAATATGATCTGTCCGATCGGATGATGCTCCGATGCGAGCTTCACCAGCATATCCATGCTGGCGAAAAGGAAGACCGACAGCACCATCAATAGCGCGCCGGTGAGCGGGCGATCGACGCCGGGCACCGCGCGCTCAAACATAGCAGGCCAAAACGAAGGTCGGACCGTCAGGGAACGCAGGCGCGGTCATCGTGATCTCAAATAACGGGGAGCGCCGCATCCGACGCACCTGAGGTTGCGCGCTCTCAACGCCCGAGAATGCCCGGGCTGATCCGCTCGACCTCGGCGAAGTCGGTCGCCGGCGGCAGGCCCGGCGATGCGTTGTTTTTGCCCGGCGGCAGCGCCAGCAGATTGACGTCGCCCTGCGCGCCGAAGCGGTTGACCGGATTGCCGCGATAATTCTCTGCGCGGTAGCCCGGAAAGATATGCCAGTAAAGCCGGTAGCCGCGCGTCGTCAGGAAATCGCGCACCTGCGTGAAAGTCGTGGCGCTGCGTGTTTCGCAATAGACGATCGGGCGAAATCGCTCGAACAAGGTCACGGCGCCCGCCAGCGCCGCGGGCTCCATCTCTTCGATATCGAGCTTGATGAGCTGCAGCCGGTCGAAGCGCGCGCAAATCTGGTCAAGCGTTCGCATCGGAATCGGCGTACCGACGCCGCTGCCGTCGGTCGGCAGGCCGGCGAAAGAAAGGCCGGAGTAATTCACCGACTTGTCGTACGTGACGGGCGGCAGCCGGATCGTGCCGGATACGCGACCGACGGCGACATTGCGCATCACGACATCGGCCATCCCGTTGAGTGCCAAATTGGCATCGAGCAGGCGCGCGAAATATGGCTGCACCTCGAAGGCGTGGACCGCACCGCCCGGTGCGACGGCGCGCGCCATCGGGATGGTGAGCGTGCCGATATTGGCGCCGCATTCGATCACCACGTCGCCCGGCCGCAGCAATGCCGTCACCACGGCGACTTCCGGCTCGGCCCATTCGCCATGCTCGATCAGCGCGAAGCCGAGAATGTCGAACCGGTTGCAGAGATAGAGCCCGCGCCGCGCCGGGGTGAGCACGAGCGCCGGGTCGCCGATGCCGGGTACCGGCAATGTCCGCCTGGTATCGATGGGCGAAAGGTTGGTCACGATGAGGCCCCCGCTCGTTCTGCGCCGGTCGCGTGCATCGGCGCATTCTGCCCTGCTGCGAGCGTCGCAAGCCAGAGCGCCCATTCGGCTGCGATCCGGTTCCAGTCATGGACGGCGCGCACGAAGCGCATCTGCTCGAGGCGCGCGGCGCGGAAGGCGTCGGGTTGCGCCACAGCACGCTGCCAGTCAGCGATCACGGCGGCCGCAAAATTTCGCGCGAGAACGGGCGGCTCGTCGCGCGGAACCAGGGCGGCAAAGCCGGCACAGGTTTCGGGCAGTACCGACATGGTGGTGGTAATGACGCGCAACCCTGCGGCCATCGCCTCGATCGCCGCGATGCAGCCGGTCTCGGGGAAAATGCAGGGATAAATCAGCCCGTCCGCGCGCAACGCGAGATGTGCGAGATCGGGCTGCGCCAGCCCGCCGGCATAGGTGACGCCCTCCATCGCGCGGGCGCGACCATAGAGCGTGCGAAACCGGTCGGCCGGCTCGTCGATAAAATAAGGCTGCTGGCTCGAGGTGATGACGAGCCGGGCGCCGGGCAGCGAAGCACGGATCGCCGGCCAGGCATCGAGTAGCAAAAAGAGGCCGCGCTCGGGCGCGCTGGTTTGCAGGAATAAGGGTGCCCGCGAGGGCCCGCGCGGTTCGGCCGCCAGTTCGATGAAGGGCGGGGCCGCGCCATAGCGCAGCACGCGACATTTTGCGGCCAGCAGATCGAACGCGTTGCGGTATCGGCATAGCTGCCAGATCGAGCAGAAGGCGAAACCGTCCCAGCCCGCCTGTTCGGCGCGACCCGCGAGATGCTGCATGATTTTGAGATTGGGCGCGAAGCCGGTCCACAGCACGAGCTTTGCGCTCGCGGGAATGGCCGGGCGGAGTTGCGTCGCCTCGCCGGTGCCGAGTACCACGACGATATCGAACCGGCCGAGCCAGTTGACGTCGCGCCCGGGAATCGGCCCCACGCATTCGACGCCGCGATGGATGCCCGGTTCGGTCGTATGGGTCGAGAGCGCGACGCGATGACCGCGCGCGGCGAGCGCCGCAGCAAGATAGCAGGCCGCCGACTGGGTGCCGCCGAGCGGCCGCAGCCACGGCGTCCCCGCGTGATAGTCCCAGGGGTGAACATCGAGAAAGACGACAGAAAACCGGCGCGGGGCCATGCGAATACTCTAGTCTTCGGGCCGGACCGGCGCGACTCGGGCTCGCTTCGGCGTCGAGGGCGTTGCACCGACTCTTCGGCCGGCCTGTCCGATCTGCGCCGGATCGCCGCACCGGTCGGCTCCTTTGCAGCAACACGGCTGCGGTCCGTCATGCGATCATAGGGTGGGATGCGGGGGCATTCGCTGGAGGTTCTATGTCGAGGCTGCTCGCTTCTCTCGTCCTGGCCGTCGGACTCGCAGGCCAGGTTGTCATGGCGCCCTCTGCCTTGTCGGCGCCCGGCACTGTGTCGCTACTCGCGGTCGGCGACATCGTAACCTGCGACAATGGCCAACCTTGGTCGGCGGCGGTCGCCACCGAACAGATCGTCGCTCAGGAAACCGGCATTGTGCTTGGCTTGGGCGATCTTGCTTATCCGGCCGGCACGTTCGTACAGTATCGAGACTGTTTCTCCCAGGCTTGGGGTGCGGTCGTTCCGCGCGTTTATCCGGTGCCGGGCAATCACGACTACAAATCGGACGCTCGCGGGTATGACCGGTTCTGGGGTCAGCGTTTCAGCGAGAACGGCCATAATTACAGTTTCGACTATGGCGCATGGCACATCGTTGCGCTGGACAGCGAGGCATCGGCCGCGCCCGGCTCGCCACAGGAGCGATGGCTGACCGCCGACCTCGACGCAGCCGAAGGTCTCTGCACGCTCGCCTTCTTCCATCGCCCGGCCTTCTCGACCGAACAGCGTTCGCATGTCGAACATGCGCAGGAGATTTTTGCGATCCTCGCCGAGCGCGGCGTGGCAGTCACGCTGAGCGGCCACAATCATTTCTACGAGCGGATCGCGCAGCTCGATGCAACAGGCACGCGTAACGAACTGGGACCCCGAAGCTTCGTCGTCGGCACCGGCGGACGCGATCTCGACGCCGCGCTGCCGGCCGCTTTCGATGACGCATTAATCACCGACCAGTACGGCGTGCTCCAGATCGAGCTGTCGCCGCGGGCCTATGCCTGGCGGTTCCTCGCGACCGACGGCAAAATCTACGACCCCGGCAGTTCCAACTGCCAGCCCGTGCATCCCTGAACGCTCGCGACGGAGGTTGTCCTGAAGATCCGGCACACCCGCCATACATCGACGGCATTAACACGCATAGGTTGCTTGATGGCTACTTAGGATCAACCTAAGATCGTTCCCGGTTTGATCCCAACGGGAGCGTGGTTCGATGGTTGCGCGGGTCAGGACGGTCACCTTCCAGGGCATCGACGTGCTGCCGGTCGACGTTCAGGTGCAGATCGCCAACGGCATCCCTGGCTTCGCGATTGTCGGACTGCCGGACAAGGCGGTCGGCGAAAGCCGCGAACGGGTGCGTGCGGCGTTGGGCGCGATCGGGCTCGCGCTGCCGCCGCGGCGTATCACCGTCAATCTCGCGCCGGCCGATCTCCTGAAGGAGGGCAGCCATTTCGATCTGCCGATCGCGCTCGGCCTGCTCGCCGCGATGGAGGTACTCGCCCCATCCGATCTGGATGGTCTGACCGCGTTGGGCGAACTGGGTCTCGATGGCGGGATCGCGGCGGTCGCGGGCGTGCTTCCGGCGGCGATCCATGCCAACGCCGCGGGGCGCGGCTCGTCTGTCCCGCAGCGCAGGGTGGCGAAGCGGCCTGGGCCGATCCGCGCATGACCGTGCTCGCGCCATCCAATCTGATCGAACTCGTCAACCATTGCCGCGGCACGCAGCGCCTCGCGCGGCCGAAGCCGCGCCTCGCCGAACCGGAAGGACCCTATCCCGATCTCGTCGACATCAAGGGCCAGGAGACGGCGAAGCGCGCGCTCGAGATCGCGGCGGCGGGCGGCCATAACCTTCTCAAGTTATTGCAAATTGCCCCAAACCGGGAAAATCCGGCACGACACAACTTCC
>JBBDWW010000345.1:0-17243 GCA_040902645.1 Dongiaceae bacterium
GCCGAAGAAGAAAAAGCCCAACTAAAGGCGCTGTCTAGTTTCGTATATAATTCCCAATGGAAACGGGATCGCTGGTCTGGCAGGAGCGCGACGAAGGGCCGGTTGCGGTCGATCCGCAGCTTTTTGGCGACGTGGTCCTTGCACGCAAAGATGTACCGACCAGCTATCACCTCGCGGTCGTGGTCGATGACGCCCTGCAGGAGATTACGCTGGTAACCCGAGGCCGGGATCTTTATGCGGCGACACATGTGCACCGCCTGCTGCAGGCGCTTCTAGATCTGCCCGCACCGCATTATCATCACCATGCACTGGTGACCGATGCGGCCGGGCAGCGGCTGGCCAAGCGCCACGATGCGATGGCAATCCGTACGTTCCGTGCAGCCGGCGAGCCCCCGGAAGCGATACGGGCGATGATCGGCGCGGCGGTATGGCGCTGAGCCGAGAAAGTCTCTAAACCTTTCCGCTCCCCGCAGGAACCGACCCCCACCCAGCATGTTCTCTGTCGCCGAACTCAGCGCCCTCATCCAAGTCATCATGGTCGACCTCGTGCTGGCCGGCGACAACGCCATCGTCGTCGGCATGGTGGCCGCGAGCGTTCCCCGCGAGCAACGCACCAAGGTCCTGGTCTTCGGCATTATCGGCGCAACCATATTGCGCGTCGCCTTTGCGCTGATCACGACGCAGCTTCTCGCTGTCATCGGATTGATGCTGGCCGGCGGCATCCTGCTGCTCTGGGTCTCGTGGAAACTCTGGCGCGATATCGAGGAGCAGCGCCGCGAGCGCAGGGCCGTCCGCGACGCGGAAGCCGCCGCCGCCGCCGCGGCGGCGAACGGCATCGTCGATCTCGCATCGGCACCCGATCCGGTCCAGCCCAAATCGCTTCGAAAAGCAATCGTCCAGATCATCGTTGCCGATGTCTCGATGTCGCTCGACAACGTGCTGGCGGTCGCCGGCATCGCGCGCGATCACGCCTGGGTTCTGATCTTCGGCCTCGCGCTTTCGATTGCGTTCATGGCGGTCGCTGCAACCCTGATTGCGCGGCTCCTCAAGAAGCATCACTGGCTCGCCTATGTCGGGCTCGCGGTGATCTTCTATGTGGCCTGCGCCATGATCTGGGACGGTTCGATCGACGTCATCGACAAGACCACGATCGAAGAGTTCCTGACCGAATAACGGTCTATCGGTGCAAGCCTCGCACGATCTCGACATAATCCGCATCGTCCGGCGTCAGAAGGCCGTGGCGAACGAGGAAGTCGATATTGACCAGCACGACGTTGAACTTGAAATCCTCGGTTTCCGCCATCCGTTCGATCACATCCGCGATCGGCCAGAGCTGATATTCGTCGATCTCGCCATCTGTATTTCTCGGTTCGAATTCCGCGGGCAATTCGAGATCGAAATTGAACAGCAGATCGTTGCGGATGCCGGCATCATGCTCGATCAGATAGGAACAGAACCCGGTCGGCCGTGCCTGCCGCACCAGCCGTTCGGCCATGTCCGCCTCTTCGCGGCCCTCCTTGATCAGCGTATCGAACAAGCCGAGCCCGGATGGCTGGCCACCGGCTACGAGATTGTCGAATTTGCCGGGTGCCACCGACTTGTCTTTCGCGCGCCGTCCGACCCAGAGTTTCATCGCTGTGCCGCGCCCGACATAGCCGTTCAGATGGACGCCGCAGGCCCGCGTGCCGAAATGCGGAATTGCGCCGCGATCGAGCACCAGCAAGGGCGGCGATCCGACCGACATCGAGACCGGAAAGGTCTCGCCCCGAATCTTGCGAATGACACCGGCCGCATGCAGCGTCGCAACTGCCGTGGCGAGCGCGTCGCTCCGCATCGCCGGCGTGGTAAAGTCGGGATCGAGCACGACCTGGTGATCCTCGACCGTAAAAATTTCGGGGAACTCTCGCAGCGTCTCGGCGAACGGACGCCGCATCCAGCCGACCGTCATTCCGTCGATGCGGAACGGGCACAGCCGGGCGAAATCCGGCGGACGAAACGAACGAATGCGATCGACAAGCGCCATCAGGAACCTTTCCAGCGCGACATCAGCGGCGCAGCCCTTGTCCGATCTCGACATAGTCGGGATCGTCCGGCGCAAGGAAACCGTGGCGCATCAGGAAATCGATCGTGACCAGCGCCGAATCGAACACGAAATCGTCGCTGCCGGCGAGCCGGTCAATGACGCGCGCGACCGGCCATAGTTCGAACCACTCGACCTCGCGATCGGCGGCGACCGGAACGAAATTCGACGGCAGCGCGAGGTCGTAGGCGAAGATCATGCCGTTATCGATACCCTCGATGGTCTCGGTCAGAAATGTGACATAGCCGGTGCACCGCGTCTGCTGCGCAAGGCTCGGTGGAATGCCGGCCTCTTCGCCGCATTCCTTGATCAGATTCTCGACGAGGCCGAGCCCGATCGGCTGGCCGCCGGCCGCGATATGGTCGAGCTTTCCGGGCCAGGTCGCCTTGTCGGCAGCGCGGCGTGCGACCCAGATCCGCATATCGGCACCGGTGCCGACATAGCCATTGCAGTGAACGCCGTAAGAGCGGATGCCGAATTGCGTGGCGGCGCCGCGATCGATCGCGAGCAGCGGCGCATCGTGGAACTGCCGTCCGACCGCGTAGGATTCGCCGCGATAGCGTGCGATCGCGCCGTCGGCGACCAGCGACCGCACGATTTTGTCGACCGCGTCGCTGCGGTCCGCGAAATCATCGAGCCCGTCCGCCAACCGCACCTCGTCGTCGCCGACCACGAACACCGCCGGATGCGCGGCAAGGCGCGCCGCGAATTCGTGCGAAACCCAGCCGACAATGACGTCTGCGACGCGCCACGGCCGGACGCGCGAAAAATCCAGCGGCCGGACGTCCCGGATGCGATCGACGAGCGCCATCGGCCGCGTCAGATCGTTGGACGTCGCGCAGCGGCGGGACCGCGCTTGGGTGCCGCATTGCGACGGGCCGCAGCAAGGGCGAGACCGGTCCAGCGCAGGAACGCGGCGCCGTCCTTGTCCGCTGCCTCCGGGAACGACCAGAACGACATTTCGACCGGGCGATTCTTTCCCGCATAGACGAAGGCGCGGCTGGCCGCCGCCGCAAACAATGGCTTCGTCTCGCCATCAACCTTAAGCCAGATCCGATCGTCGGCGCCGATCGCGAACATGAACCCGTCGAGATAAATTCCGTAACCGCCGAACATCGGCCGCGCCACGACCGGCCCGAGCGGCGTCGCCTGGCGGACGAAGCGCTCGACGCTGGCCGGTAACGGTTTCGCACCGGCACGGCGCGCGGCAGGTCGGGAACCGGTCATATCCGCATGCTCCGGGGTTAGGGGGGGACGATCCTAGCGCGGCGCGGCGCAGCCGTCTGCGGCCGGACCGCGCCGGCTCTGATATAATCGAGCGTGGCCGATTCGTCCGGGAGGAATTCGATGCGCAGCCGGCGCTTTTTGATCCTGCTTGCCGCGGCGATCGCCGCCGGTGCGGTGATCGCCTGGCTCGTCGGCCGTTACCCGCAGACGCTCGACGACCGCGACAATGTCGTGCAGATCGTCGTGCTGCTCGGGTGGCTCCTGCTGGTCGGCGGCGCGCTCTGGGGCTATGTCGGTTCGCAACCGGGCACGGCGCTGCGCAACCTGTTCATCTGGATTGCGATCGGCCTCGTGCTGGTAATGGGCTATACCCTCAAGGACCAGATCACGGGCGCTGTCATGCCGTCTGCCGGCACCAGCGGCGCCGACGGATCGATCGAGTTCCAGCGCGCCAACGACGGGCATTTCCATGTCGATGCCGAGGTCGAGGGCGTCTTGATCCGCTTTCTCGTCGATACCGGCGCCTCCGAAGTCGTGCTCAGTCAGGCAGATGCCGAACGGCTCGGCTTCGATATCGCCGCGCTCGAATATACCCAGCGCTACAACACCGCGAACGGCATCGTCTGGGGTGCCCCGGTACGGTTGCGCGAAATGCGCCTCGGCGACATCGTGGTCGAGGACGTGCGCGCGTCGGTCAACTCCGGCGAAATGGACGGATCGTTGCTCGGCATGAGTTTCCTCTCCAAGCTTTCCGGATTCTCGGTCGAGGGCGACCGTTTGATCCTCAATCCCTGAAGGCGACACGCATGGCCGATCATCCGTTCGAAACCGTCGACGTGTTCACCGACCATCTGTTCGGCGGCAACCCGCTGGCCGTCGTGCTCGATGCGCGCGGGCTGAGCGACGGGCAGATGCAGGCGATCGCCCGCGAATTCAATTTCTCCGAGACGACGTTCCTGTTGCCGCCGACCGATCCGGCCAACACTGCGAAGGTGCGGATTTTCACGCCGGGAATCGAAGTACCGTTCGCCGGTCATCCCAATGTCGGCACCGCGTTCGTGTTGCATCGGCTCGGGACGATCTTCGGCAGGAAGATCGCAACGCCGCTGCGTTTCGAGGAGCTGGCCGGCCTCGTGCTGGTCGATGTCGAACCGAACGGCAGGGCGATTGTAACGGCGCCGCAGCGGCTTTCCATCGGGACCACGGTGCCGGCCGCAGTCGCCGCGCCCTGTCTCACGCTCGAGGCGAGCGACATCGCGACGCGCACGCACAATCCGACGGTGGTCTCGGTCGGCCTGCCTTTCCTGATGGTCGAAGTGAACAGCCGCGAGGCGCTGGCGAGAGCGCGGATCGATGCGCGCGCCTTCGCCGAGCATCTGCCGCTCGATATCGCCGCTGGCATCCATTTCTATTTCCGCGCGGCGGCCAATGACGAGGTCGATCTGCGCGCGCGCATGTTCTCGCCGATCGACGGCGTCGGCGAAGACCCGGCGACCGGCAGCGCCAATGCGGCGCTCGCCGGTTTCCTCGCCGCGTTGACGCCACAGGACGATCTGACGCTCTCGCTGCGCATTGCGCAGGGTGTCGAAATGGGCCGCGCGAGCCTGATCGATGCCGAGGTCATCAAAACCGGCGGCCGGATCGAGCGCGTGCGCATCGGCGGCCAATCGGTGGCGGTCATGGCGGGGCGGTTCCATGTCTCCTGACGCGTTCGAGATGCGCCGCGCGCTGGCAATTCTCGTGCTGCTGATGGCAGCCGCCTGCAGCGGCGGGGCCAGCATCGACAGCAGCTCGCCGCCGCAGCTTTCGGCGCTGCCCGCGCCGGCGCCACCGCCTTCGCCCAATTCGCGGATGCAATGCGTGCCCTATGCGCGCGCCTCGACCGGCATCTTCATTCGCGGCGATGCCTGGACCTGGTGGCATTCGGCAGGAGGCCTTTACAGCCGCGGCAATGTACCCGAGCCCTATGCGCTGCTGGTACTGGCGAAGACCGACCGGCTCAAGAGCGGGCATCTTGCGGTGGTGACCGGCATCGAAGGGCCGCGCGAGATTCTGGTCAGCCATGCCAACTGGCTGAACGACGAGCGCGTCCTCGAGCATGTCCGCGTGCTGGATGTATCGGAGGCGAACGACTGGTCGGCCTTGCGCTTCTGGAATCCGAATACCGGCGATTTCGGCCAAGTCTATCAGGCTTACGGGTTCGTCTATCGCAATCCCGAACCGGCCGGGGCTTAAGCGCCCGCGTTTAAGCACCGGGCTCGCTGGACAGGGCTTGGCAGCGGGCGCTAGTTTCCTTTCCGGCCCGACGATGCGTACTTCCGGGCTTGCTTCTGGGGAGACGGACCATGGCAACGGCAAACGTGATCTATCCCGCATTCGACAAGCCGCTTTCCGAGGATGCGGAGCGATCCTGGACGTTGCCGGCGCGCTATTACATCGACCCGGCCATCTACGGCGCCGAGCGCGAAAAGATCTTCTTCAAGAGCTGGCAGTATGTCGGCCATGTGAGCCAACTCGCGAATCCGGGCGATTACATCACCGGCTACATTATCGACCAGCCCGTGTTCGTGTTGCGCGACCGCTCGGGCGCGCTCAAGGCTTTCTACAATGTGTGCCTGCATCGTGCCCACGAACTGCTGAAGGATTCCGGCAGCTTGCGTGCGGCGGCGATCACCTGCCCCTATCACGCCTGGACCTACGATTTCTCGGGCACGCTGCGCGCCGCGCCGAACTGCAAGCATGTGAAGGATTTTGACGTCGAGGATTTCCGCCTGACGCCGATCCGGGTCGAGACGCTCGGCGGTTTCGTGTTCGTCAATCTCGATCCCGACACGACCTCGCTCATGGACCAACTGGGCTGGCTCGAGGCGGATCTGCGCACGCATGTTCCGGGCTTCGACGATCTGAAGCTCTACGACACGACGGCCTTCGGCAACATGTCGACGAAGGCCAACTGGAAGGTCGTCGTCGACAATTATGTCGAATGCTATCACTGCCCCAAGGCGCACCCGGCCTTTGCCGACATGATCGAGATGACGGAATACAAGACCGACATCATCGGTCAGGCGTCGCGCCAGCTCGGCCTTAACACCAAGCCGAAGAACAGCGCCTACGAGTTCTCACCCGATGCGCCGGTGACGCACGCGGCCTTCTGGTATGTCTGGCCGAATATCACGTTCAACATGCTGCCGGGCGACACCCAGCTTACGGTCGCCGTCGTGCAGCCCTCGGGCGTCGAGGAATGCGTGTTCTGGGCGCATGTCTATGGCCACAAGGCGGAGCGCGATCCCGCGCGTATGGCTTATGGGCGCGACGTACTCGGGCCGGAAGATACGGGCCTCTGCGAATCGGTACAGCGCGGTTTGCATTCGCGCACCTACAAGCAGGGCCGCATCATCGTCGATCCCGAGCGCAGCGGCATTGGCGAGCACGGCATCCACCATTTCCACCGCATGGTGAAGCGCGCGCTCGATACTTAGGCGGAGGCGACAGCGGGGGGCCGCCTAGTCGGCCCTGGCCTTCTCCGCTGTGAGCACCGACACGACGCCCGGTATCTGGCGTAGACAGCGCGCGAGATAGTCGGTCTCGGCGGCATCGAGCCCGGCCACCTGCAGATCGATTGCGAGTTCGTCGCCATCGTTCAGGCTGCCGCCGGGGACACATCCCTCGCGCACGCTACGATGCCCGGTCAGACGGACGGGCACGAGGCTCCGCTTGGCGAAGAGGCCGAGGACGCGCGGCAGGATGCCGGGATCGGCATCGGCCTGGACGGCAAAGCAGGCGACGCGGACGAGGGTCGCCGGCGCTTCCAGACGCGACACGGATAACGGTGCATCGGCGGGGGTCGTAAGCCGCCGCGGCGAAGACAGGTAGCCAGCGGAGGCCGGCGCCGGGCACGGTGCCGGTTCGGCGGACAAGGATAAGGCGGACATGAAAAAGCTCCCGAACGAGAGGATTCCTGACGAAAAAGCGGGATAACCCCCGGACGCTCTAGACGAGCGCCGGGCCGCTAATTCGAAGAATCCGCACCGGGAGCCGATACATGGCGGGAATGCTACGCCGATGGGCGCGAGGGTCAAGCGGGTGGGGGCATTCGGCAACCCCAGCGGCGCAATTGGCAGGATCGTTTACGTCCCGGCCGGTCTTGCCGTAACAATCCTGCGGAACGGTCGCCCGTTCGGTCATATCCGGTAACCCTCTCGGCGCCGCGCGCGGGGGCGCAAGGCGGCGAGGGCGAAATGCGCAGCAGCGGAACCTGTCATGACGTTCGCCCATCTCACCAATAAGACCTTCGTTCTCGGCGTCGGCGCGCAGAAGGCCGGCACGACCTGGCTCTATGAATATCTGCGCCGGCACGGTGCGTTCGCGATGTCGCCGATCAAGGAGCTGCATTACTTCGACCAGAAGCTAAGACCCGATCTCTGTGCCGCGTTCGGCGGCGCGTTCGAGGCGATGCTGCGCAATGCGCAGGCGGGGTTGCAGGGTGCGAGTGCGAACGACCCGGCGAAACGCGAGGAGCTCGCGCATCTGGTCGATCGTGTGCGCATGAACCACGACGAGAGCGCGTATTTCGATTATTTCGACCGGCTGGCGGCCAGCGGGCGCAGCCATCTCGGCGAGATCACCCCCTCCTACAGCCTGATCCGCAAGGATGGTTTCCGGCGCATCCGCGATCTGTTCGGCGAACAGGGTCTCATGCTGAAAATCGTTTTCCTGATGCGCGATCCGATCGATCGTTTGCTCTCGCAGCTCGCGATGGAACAGCGCGAGAATGGCCGGCCGGCGGATGCGGGCGCATACCGCGCCGCGCTCTTCAGTGCGCATTTCACCGACCGTTCGCGCTACGACCGGACGATCGAGAGCCTGCTTACCGCGTTCGAGCCGGGCGATATCCATGTCGGATTTTATGAAACCTTGTTCGACGAACGTGCGATCGACGCGCTCTGCCGCTTTCTCGGCGTCGAAACGCGGCCGGCGGATTTCGACCGTCGCGTCAATGCGGGCGATGCAGCACCCACGATTGGACGCGACGAGCATGCGATGGGGCTCGATTGTTTCCGGGAGGTCTACGATTTCTGTCGGCAGCGCTTCGGTGCACAGGTTCCCGCGAGCTGGGGAAAATTCGCAGACAACGCGCGCTAGCCACGTTTGGTGGGACCCGAGCCTGGGCGCGTCAGAAACCCGGCCCTCAGAAGCCCGGATGATCCTCATCGTGACCGATCAGCGGATGTGCGATCCGCGCCCAGGGCAGACGCTGCGACACCCAGCCTTCATCCGTCGGCGTGAACTGCGCCGGCTCGTCGAGACCGCCGACGGTGACGCCGATCAGATCGGGCGACACACCACCGGCCATCGCCAGCGGCGAACCGCATCGATCGCAGTAATAGCGCCAGGTATCGGGCGAGGATTCAAACCGCGCGGGCTCACCTTTGATCCACGCGAACCCTTCGGCAGGCACGCCGATCCAGGCGATGAAGGGCGCGCCCGACGCCTTGCGGCATTGCCAGCAATGACAGAGGTCGACGACCGTCGGCGCCGTCGAAATGCGATAGCGCAGCGCCCCGCAGAGACAGCCGCCTTCGATGGGTTTGAATGTGTCGCTCACGCCGCCTCGCGATTAGCGCGATCCACGATATCGAGAATGTCGCCCATGATGGCGGTCAGATCGTAATCCTTGGGCGTGTAGACGGCGGCGACGCCGACCGCCTTTAGGGTCTTCTCGTCCTCGGGCGGGATGATGCCGCCGACGATGACGGGCACTTCGACTAGCCCCTCCTTGCGCATGCGCTCGACCACGTCGGTAACGAGCGGCACGTGGCTGCCCGACAGGATCGACAGGCCGACGACGTGCACGCCTTCATCGAGCGCCGCCCGCACGATCTGCGCCGGCGTCAGGCGGATGCCTTCATAGACGACCTCCATGCCGACGTCGCGGGCGCGCACCGCGATCTGTTCGGCGCCATTCGAATGACCGTCGAGCCCGGGCTTGCCGACCAGCATCTTGACCCTGCGGCCGAGACGATCCGAAACCGCGGCGACACGCTCGCGCAGCCGGTCGAGCCCGCCGGCATTGCCGGATGCCATTGCGCGGCCGACGCCGGTCGGGGCGCGATACTCGCCAAACACACGGCGCAGGGCGGCCCCCCATTCGCCGGTGGTGACGCCCGCCTTCGCGCATTCGATCGAGGCCGGCATGACATTGCGATCTTCCTTGGCGGCCGCTTCGAGACCGGCGAGCGAAGCGGCGGCAACCTTCCGATCGCGGTTTCGGCGCCAGTCGTTCAGCCGTTCGATCTGTTCAGCCTCGGCCTTCGCATCGATCGCGAGAAACCCGCCATCGTCGGATGCGGTCAGCGGCGACGGTTCGGTCTCGGTGAATTTGTTGACGCCGATGACAATCTGTTCGCCCGCTTCGATCGCGGCGAGCCTTCGCGCGTTCGATTCGACCAGCGCCTGTTTCATATAGCCGCTTTCGACAGCGGCGACCGCGCCGCCCATCGCGTCGATACGCGCAAGCTCGGCCTTCGCGGCTTCCTTGAGCGCGGCGACCTTCGCCTCGATCACAGGTGACCCGTCGAAGATGTCGTCGAACTCGAGGATGTCGGTTTCGAGGGCGACGATCTGCTGCAGCCGGATCGACCATTGCTGGTCCCAGGGGCGCGGCAGACCAAGCGCCTCGTTCCAGGCGGGAAGCTGAACCGCGCGCGCGCGCGCCTTCTTCGAAAGCACGACCGCGAGCATCTCGAGCAGGATGCGATAGACGTTGTTCTCGGGCTGCTGCTCGGTGAGACCGAGCGAATTCACCTGCACGCCGTAACGGAACCGGCGCAGTTTTTCGTCGGCGACGCCGTAGCGCTCGCGCCCGATCTCGTCCCACAGATCGACGAAGGCGCGCATCTTGCAGATCTCGGTGATGAGCCGGATCCCGGCATTGACGAAGAACGACATGCGGCCGAACACGGTCGGAAACTCGTCGTCGGGAACCTGGCCGCCCGATTTGACGGCATCGAGCACGGCAATCGCGGTTGCGAGCGCGAAGGCAAGTTCCTGCTGCGGCGTCGCGCCCGCTTCCTGGAGATGATAGGAACAGACGTTCGTCGGGTTCCATTGCGGCACTTCGCGACAGGCAAAGGCGATCGTGTCGGCGACCAGCCGCATCGACGGGGCCGGCGGAAAGATGTAGGTGCCGCGCGAGAGATATTCCTTGACGATATCGTTCTGCACCGTGCCCTGCAGCGCGTGGCGGTCGGTGCCGCGCTGTTCGGCGAGCGCGACATAGAGCGCGAGCAACCAGGGCGCGGTCGCGTTGATCGTCATCGAGGTGTTCATCCGGTCGAGCGGCAGCCCGTCGAACAAGGTCGCCATGTCGCCGAGATGGCAGATCGGCACGCCAACCTTGCCGACTTCGCCGCGCGCCAGCACATGATCGCTGTCGTAACCGGTCTGGGTCGGCAGATCGAAGGCGACGGAGAGACCCGTCTGCCCCTTGGCGAGATTGGTGCGATAGAGCGCGTTCGACGCGGCGGCCGAGCTGTGCCCGGAATAGGTGCGGATCAGCCACGGCCGCTCGGCCGTGGTGCCACCGACCGTCGCGCCGCCGCTCCTCGCCTTGCCCTCTTGCGGACCCTTGCCTTCGCCCGGCTTCTGCCTCATTCACCCGCTCCGGTCACGCCGATTTCCAGCGGCCAGCCTCGCATCCCTCGCGCGGCCGGCAGCTTAGGGTGATCAATGTTGCACTGCAATAGAGCCGCCGGTTCAGCGCCCGAAAGGAGCCGATCGCCGATGCCCCGCGAAGCTTTTCTGCCGATCCTGATGCTGCTCGCCTCGAACATCCTCATGACCTTCGCCTGGTACGGTCATCTCAAGTTCAAGGCGACGCCGCTCTATCTCGTCGTGATGGCGAGCTGGGGCATCGCGTTCTTCGAATACTGGCTGGCGGTGCCGGCGAACCGGATCGGGCACGGCTATTACTCGGCGGCGGAACTCAAAACGATTCAGGAGATCGTGACGCTCCTGGTATTCGCCGCATTCTCGGTCATGTATCTCGGCGAGCCGATCCGCTGGAACCATGGTGCGGGATTTCTCTGCCTCGTCGCCGCCGCCTTCTTCATCTTCGGCCGATGGCAGAACTGAACGCGGTTCACCAGTAGCGAAAGAGTTTTGCAAAATCGGCGCAGCGCCGCTCGATCTCGCCGATCTCCGCCGCATCGAGCCGCTCGCGATAGCGGCCGACCGGCGCCTCGGTTACGGCACCGACCCAGTCGGGCGACCAGAACGCGCCGGCATAGTCGCCGCCGCGCTGCCGGCTCCAGTTCGATTGCTTCTCCCAGAACGCGGCATCGCCGAGCCGCGCCGGATCGATGCGCAGATCGGCAAAGCGCGCGAGCTCACCGATCACGTCGTTGCGGTTCGCCACCAGATCCTCATAACGCAGGATCAGCATGCGGCCTTCGAACAACCCCATGTCGCGGAACGTATCGGCATAGTAGCCGCGGAACACGTCGCAGAATTTACCCATGTCGCGGCCGAACGCGGCGAGCGATCCACGCTCGCCCTTGGCAGCGAGTTTTTCGCCGACCGAAACCATCGAGGCGATCGTATCGCGCGGGTCGCGCACGGTGACGAGAAAACGCGCTTTGGGGAACCAGCCGGCGAGCAGGCGAAAACGCCGCGTCGTCTCGGGATGTTTCAGCACGAGCTTTTTCGCCTGCGGATAGCGCGCACGCACGACGCCAAGAAATCGCGCCGCGATATCGCGTGAGAACGCATCGAACGCGGCCGGATCGGCGAAATAATCGGCGAGGAACAGGTCGAACTGCGATTGCCATTGCGGCGTGAGGTCGAGCAGCGCGCCTAGATACTGGCTCTCGGCCAAAAGCGGATTGGTTTCGCCCGACGAGGTGAGCAGTCGCGCCGCGAGCGTCGTGCCGCTGCGCATCGCGCCGCCAACGAACAACAGCCCTTCGCCGGTTTCCCGATCTGCTTCTGACGCCGACCCCATGCGGCCGATGTTATACCGCGGCGAGCGCCTGGGCGAGATCGGCCTCGAGGTCGATGACGTCCTCCAGCCCGACCGAGAGCCGCACCAGGCCGTCGGGAATACCCTGCTGCGCGCGCAGTTCAGGGCCGAGGCGCTGATGGGTCGTGGTGGCCGGATGGGTCGCCAGCGATTTTGAATCGCCGAGATTGTTCGAGATCAGCACCAGCTTGAGCGCGTTGAGGAAACGGAATGCGCCCTGCTTGCCACCGGCAATCTCGAACGACAGCACCGTGCCGCCGGCCGACATCTGGCGGCGCGCGAGTTCGAACTGCGGATGCGAAGCGAGCCCGGGATAGAGCACATGCTCGACCTTCTGATGTGTCGAGAGATAACCGGCGATATGCGAAGCGGTGCCGCTGGCATGCGCGACGCGCAGCGGCATGGTCTCGAGTCCCTTCAGGAAGATCCAGGCATTGTAGGGCGACAGTGCCGGGCCGGTATGGCGATAGAAAGGCTGCAGCTCGTCGATCACGAATTTCTGTGTACCGAGGATCGCGCCGCCGAGCGCACGGCCCTGCCCGTCGATATGCTTGGTTGCGGAATAGACGACCACGTCGGCGCCGAGCTCGAGCGGTTTCTGCAGCAGCGGCGACGCAAACACGTTATCGACCACGACACGCGCGCCGGCCTGGTGAGCGAGTTTGGAGACCGCGGCGAGATCGACCAAACGCAGACTGGGATTGGACGGGCTCTCGACGAACACGGCCTTGGCCGGCTTCGCCAGTGCCTTCTTCCACGCATCGAGATCGCGCCCGTCGACCAGCACGCATTCGATGCCGTAGCGCGGGAGGATTTCGGCCACGATGAAATGGCACGAACCGAACAGCGCATCCGACGAGACCAGCCGGTCGCCGGTCCGGAGCTGACACATCAAAGCTGCGAACACCGCGGCCATGCCCGACGCGGTCGCGCGACAGGCATCGGCGCCTTCAAGCAGCGACATGCGGTCTTCGAACATCTGCACGGTCGGATTGGCGTAACGGGAATAGACGAAGCGCGGCTTCGAATTATCGAACGCGGCTTCGGCCTCCTCGGCCGACGAATAGACGTAGCCCGAGTTCATGAAAATCGCCTCGGCGGTCTCCATGAACTCCGAGCGCAGCACGCCCCCATGCACCAGACGGGTTGCCGGTTGCCACGCCTTGGCGTCGGTCTTGTTCCGGGTCATCGGTCGCCTCCTGCCCGCTCGCGGCGGACATTTAAAAAACCCCGGCCGTCGGAGGCCGAGGTTTCAGCGGGAACGCAGTCCCGCGGGCAACCAAGGCCTTTTAGCTGCTTGTTTTACGTGGCCGCAAGCCGGCTCAAATCGCCACGAAGTCGCAGCGGAAATAGACCCGCAACGCATTTCCTGTCAACCCCGGCCGCCTCGCAGGCAAGTGAGCGGGCCCCCGCTTGCACTCATGATCGCGGCCACCTAGCGTCTGCCGCGGGGCTTCTGGGGACGACATACATGACCGACAGCGCAGCAGGCGGCGGATCCATCCCCGCCACCATGGCATCGCGAACAGCGCCGCCGGTCGCAGCGGGACCGCTGCTCGACTACGACGGACGGCTCGGCCGGCTTTACTGGCTCTTCATCAAGAACCTTTTGCTGAGCATAGTCACGTTCGGCGTCTACCGGTTCTGGGGCCGCACCAATATCCGCCGTTATGTCTGGTCGCATACGCGCTTCATGGGCGATGCGTTCGAATATACCGGAAAGGGATCGGAACTGTTCGCCGGGTTCCTGATCGTGTTCGGTTTCTTTTTCGTCGTTTCGACGTTGACGCAGATATTCATCGTCGCCGTCGGTTTCGATTCGCCGCTGGTACCGTACTTCGACATCGTTTTCGCGCTGGCGGTCGGCTATTTTGCGTTCGTCGCGCAATATGCCGCGCAGCGCTATCGACTGACCCGCACCGTCTGGCGCGGCCTGCGCGGCAGCATGAGCGGCTCGGCCTGGTCCTATGGTTTCTACGCGTTCCTGCTTTCGCTGTTGAGCGGCGCGACACTGACCCTGGCCTGGCCCTGGGCGCGCTCGCGCCTGATCGAGCGGCGCCTCGGCAATTCCTATTTCGGCGACGAGAAAGTGTCTGTCGCGTTTTCCGCGCGTCCGCTTTACCCGAGCTACATCGTCGGGCTCGTTGTCTTCGCGATCGGACTTGGCATTGCAGGATGGCTCGGCTTCGTCGCCCTGCAGCACGCCGACTTCTTCAATCGCGTGATGGACCTCTTCACCTTCGGCACCGAGCCGGAGGGGCCGGACGATACGGATGCGATGATGGCGATCATCGGGCTGATCATCGCTGTATACTTTCTGGCGATGCTGATCGTAGCACTCCTCTACACACTCTCCTTCGCCTGGTTCCAGGCGACGACTGCACGCATTGTCGCCGCGCATTCGCGCTTTCAGGATTTACGCTTTTCCAGCAGCGTAACCGGCGGCAACATGGCGATGCTCGCGATCGGGAATTTCCTGCTGATCCTGCTGACCGCGGGCCTTGCCATTCCGATCGTGATCCAGCGCAGCATCCGCTACGTCGTCCGTCATCTCCATGTCAGCGGCGTGCTCGATGTCGAAAGGCTGCAACAGGCGGCACTCGCGAAACCGCGTACCGGCGAAGGGCTGCTCGAAGCCTTCGATCCGGGCCTGTTCTAGGCAGCGATCCATGGCCGATCCGCGCGACCGATTTAACGACGGGCGTTCGGCCGTGAGCCGGCCGGCGAGCGCGACTCTGGCCGCAACACGGCTCGAGATCCGCGACGATGGCGGCCGGCTGCTCGCTCATTGGCCGCTCGACCAGGTCTGCGTCATCGACGAGAACGAGGCGAACGGATCGATGGTGTTTGCGCTTGGCGATGTCGAAGGGCCGCGGCTGGTTCTTTATCCTTCGTCCGAACGCGACGCTATTCTGGCGGCCCGGCCGGAGCTGCGCCGCTGGCGCCGCCGCCGCGGCCTGCTCGAAACACGCACCGTTCTGATCTGGTCGCTCGCCATGCTGGCGATCGTCGTCGCCGGCTATTTCGGCTGGCGGCCGCTGGCCGGTTCGCTCGCGACGTTGATCCCGCCCGTCTGGGAACAGCGGCTCGGCGATGCGATGCATGAGGGCATGACCGAGCAGATGCGCATTTGCGAAAACACTGCCGGACTTAATGCGCTGCGCCTTCTTGCCGAACGGATCGCGCCGCCTTCGCTCGACGAGCCGCCGTTCACGATCGATGTCGTGCGCATCGGCATGCCGAATGCGATCGCGCTGCCGGGTAATCACATCCTGGTGTTCGAAGGGCTGATCGACGAGGCCGAAGGGCCGGAGATGATCGCGGGCGTGCTGGCGCATGAGATCGCGCATCTCGATCTCGACCACCCGACCCGCCGTATCGTCGAACAGCTCGGGCTTGGCGCGCTCGTCACGATTGCCTTCGGCGGCAGCAATGTCGGCGATGCCGGGCTCGCGCTGGCGACACTCGCTTATTCGCGCGAGGCGGAAACCGAGGCCGATGCCCGCGCCATCGAACTGCTCGAGGAAGCGGGAATGCGCAGCGACGGGCTCGGCCGCTTCTTCCGCAAGATCGAGGAAGACATGCCGGACAGCGAGCTGCCCGAATGGCTCTCGACCCATCCCGACCTCGCCGCCCGAGCCGCCGCCTACCCCGGCACCGCCGAGGGCGAGGCGGGTCTGGCGAAGGCCGAATGGGCGGCTCTCCGCGCCGTTTGCGGGAAAAAGGCCGGCCGAGAGTAATAATATTTCTTGTTCGGCAGAGTGCCCGCAACAAGCAGCCTGTTTTGCATTGCAATATAATATTGCGACCGCTAAGACGGATGGACTGTCGGATCGTTCCGACGGGTCCGCCCGAGAAGGCGGTTGCGCGAAGGGAGCTTTCGAGGGGACATGAGCGCGATGATCGCGAAGGCCGAACCGGCCAGTCACGAGGCCGCCAACCAGATCGCCGGCCCGGCCGGCAAGGATTTGTACGAGATCGGCGAGATCCCGCCACTCGGCTTCATACCGCCGACCATGTACGCCTGGGCGATCCGGCGCGACCGGCACGGCCCGCCCGAGCAGTCGATGCAGGTCGAGATCGTGCCGACACCGAAGCTCGACAGCCATGACGTGCTGATTCTGGTGATGGCCGCCGGCGTCAACTACAACGGTGTCTGGGCCGGACTCGGCAAACCGATTTCACCGTTCGACGTGCACAAGGCCGATTACCACATCGCCGGTTCGGATGCGTCCGGTGTCGTTTGGGCGATCGGCTCCAGGGTAACGCGCTGGAAGGTGGGCGACGAAGTTGTCGTCCATTGCAACCAGGACGATGGCGACGACGAAGAGTGCAATGGCGGCGATCCGATGTTCTCGCCCTCGCAGCGGATCTGGGGTTACGAGACGCCGGATGGTTCCTTCGCGCAGTTCGCGCGGGTGCAGGACCGCCAGCTCATGCATCGCGCCAAGCATCTCACCTGGGAAGAGAGTGCCTGCTACACGCTGACGCTCGCCACTGCCTATCGCATGCTGTTCGGCCACCGCCCGCATATCCTCAGGCCCGGCCATAACGTGCTGGTCTGGGGTGCCTCCGGTGGCCTCGGCTCGATGGCGATCCAGCTCATTTCAACGGCGGGCGCCAACGCGATCGGCATCATCTCCGATGAATCCAAGCGCGAGTTCGTGCTGTCGCTCGGCGCCAAGGGTGTCATCAACCGCACCCTGTTCGATTGCTGGGGCCAGTTGCCCGATGTCGACGATGCGGTCGCCTATGGCGAGTACATGAAAAAATGCCGCGAGTTCGGCAAGGCGATCTGGGCGATCACCGGCAAGGGCAACGACGTCGATTTCGTGTTCGAGCATCCGGGCGAATCGACCTTTCCGGTCTCCTGCTTCGTGGTGAAGCGCGGCGGCATGGTCGTGTTCTGCGCCGGCA
>JBBDWW010000346.1:0-4462 GCA_040902645.1 Dongiaceae bacterium
GCCTTGCCCATGATGAAATCGGCATCGGCGGAATAGGGGATCGGCCCGTTGATCAGCTCGCGGATGCCGATCTCGTTCAAGACCGGCGTGCGTTTCGCGCCGAGGGATGCCAGCTGTTCGAACCGGTCGAAATTGGACGGCAACAGCTCGCGGCCGAATCCAGCCGGAATGCCGTGGTCGCCGAACGGCTTCGTGTCGGGCTCGTAGCCGCCCATGACCAGACGGCCGGCATCGGGTTTGTAATAGACCAGCAGGTCCGGGTCGCGCATCGTCGGCATCCCCTTCGGCATGTCGGCGATCGGATCGGTGATCAGATATTGATGCTCGAGGGCGAGCGCCGGCACGGCGACATTGCTCATCAGCCCGAGCTCGCGGCCCCACATGCCGGCGCAATTGACCATCAGCCCGCAACGGATCGTGCCCTCGGACGTAACGATCTCGGTGACGCGCTTGCCGTTGCGTTTGACCGCCGTGACCCGCGCGCCCTCGAAAATCCGCGCGCCCTTCATGCGCGCACCCTTGGCGAGTGCCTGCGCGACGCTCGCCGGGTCGATGTAACCGTCGGTCGGCAGAAACGCGGCGCCGAGCACGTTTTCGGTCGACATCAGCGGAAAGAGTTTCTGTGCTTCGCCGGCGGATACGAGATTCATCTCGAGGCCGAACGAGCGTGCCATCGTCAGCGCGCGCTTCAGTTCCATCAT
The DNA here is from genome assembly GCA_040902645.1 of Dongiaceae bacterium. Classification (GTDB taxonomy): domain Bacteria; phylum Pseudomonadota; class Alphaproteobacteria; order Dongiales; family Dongiaceae; genus JAWXBK01. The sequence continues at coordinate 702 of JBBDWW010000346.1, forward strand.
GCGCTCGTCGGAACAGGCAAGGCGCAGCGAGCCGACCTTGTGCCAGCCGAGTGCCTGGCCGGTTTCTTCCTCGAGCGTGTCGTAGAGCTCGACCGAATGGCGCAGCATGCGTGTCGTGTTGCGCGAGGAGCGGAGCTGGCCGACGAGGCCCGCCGCATGCCATGTCGCACCGTGCGTGACGCCGGATTTCTCCAGCACCACGACGTCGGTCTTGCCCATGCGCGTCAGATGGTACGCGATCGAACAGCCGATGATGCCGCCGCCGACGATGACGATTTCGGCCTCGGCCGGCAGCTTTCTATCGGTCATTGAACGTGATCCCCCGCCAGACCTCGAATGGTGCGCGCCACCGGCCCGCGCGGGCGCGATCATAGGAAAGAGGCGAGGGCGGGGGCCAGCCCCGGCCTTCGGCCGGGCCCGGGATGGTTCTAGGGTTCCTGCATCTCACTCTCCTTGTTTCGCATCGTCATTTCGATCGCTGCACGGCCGAGCCGCGCCATCCGGTGCGCGGGATCTCAGCGAGAAGCCGCGACCTGGGTTGCGCGGGCCCGCCGCGCATCGGTGCATGGAACCGCCATGCCAGTGAACGGTCCCGCCGTTCATCGGTGGATGGAACCGCCATCCCGGTGAACGGTCCCGCCGTTCATCGGCGCATGGAACCGCCATGCCAGTGAACGGTCCCGCCGTTCATCGGAATGCGGTCCCGCCGCATATCGGCGCCCGCGCGGCGGACGTCGGCCCGCCGGCATAAAATCGGCAGCGGGACTTCTGGATGGCGCGGCTCAGCGGTGCAGCGAAGTTGGGGCAGCGATCGGGGTTTGCCGGAGAATGCGGGCGGCGGCTTCAAGGGCGTCCATGGAAACGCGCCCGATGCCGGCCTTTTGCATATTTCCGATGGCGGGGATTAACGCATATTACGTTTTAATTGTCAACAGATTTCGGCGGGATGGCGACGCGCGCGCGTGTCTCGGTGTGGTGCCATCATTTTTCACCACAGAGACACAGAGAAAGATGGAGACGATCAGCGCTCGCCGCTCGCTGCGACTCTATCTCGCTGCTCTCTGTGTCTCTGTGGTTCGTTTTTTTCGCAGTTTAATTTCTGTCATGCCCGGACTTGATCCGGGCGTCCAGGGTTGCAAGACCGTGATCGTGCGGTTGCTCCTGGATCGCCGGATCTCCCTCGTGACGGCCGCTACCGCGGCCTCCTCAGGATGAGGGCCCGGCGATGACAAATTGTATTGGTGAAAAAGGCGCTCGGGAGCGCTGACGGAGTAGACGCGTTACACGTTCGTCGAAAAGTTACGACCCCACGCCGCCTTCTTCCTTGCGCCGGGCGACATAGTCGCGGAGCGCCTCGTCAACGCCGGGATCGATCGGCGGCGGTTCATATTCGGCGAGAATCTGTTTCCAGATTGCGTTTGCGCGCTGCGCCGCGTCGAGGCCGCCGGCCTCGCGCCAGGTCTCGAAATTGCGCCAGTCCGAGAGGATCGGCGCATAGAACGCGGTCTCGTAGCGCTGGAGCGTGTGCGCGGCGCCGAAGAAATGCCCGCCCGGCCCGACTTCCTTGATGGCATCGAGGCCGAGCGCATCTTCGTCGACTGCGAAAGGCTGCAAGGCTTCGCTCATCGTCTGCAGGATCTCGGCATCGAGGATCATCTTTTCGTAGGAGGCGACGAGACCGCCCTCCATCCAGCCCGCGCCATGCTTCACCATGTTGGCGCCGCCCATCACGGCACCCCAGAGCGACATGCAGCTCTCATACGCGGCCTGCGCGTCGACCGCGTTCGCGCTGCAGCAGTTCGACGACCGATAGGGGAGCTTGTAGCGGCGCGCGAGCTGGCCGCCGGCCATCGCGGCGCGGGTATATTCCGGCGTGCCGAAGGCGGGCGCGCCGGATTTCATGTCGACGTTCGAGGTGAAGCAGCCATAGATCGCGAGCGCGCCCGGTTTCACCATCTGCATATAGGCGATGACGCCGAGCGCCTCGGCGTTCTGCAAGGCGAGCGCGCCGGCCAATGTTGCCGGCGCCATCGCACCCGACAGCGTGAACGGCGTGACGATGACCGCCTGGCCATGTTCGGCCAGGAAGGTGAGCCCGTCGATCATCTGCTGATCGACGCGCAGCGGTGAGTTCGTATTGATCACGGTGTGAAGGCCGGGGCGGCGTGCCGCCTCGTCTTCGGAGATGCCGCGCGCAATGCAGTCCAGCGCCAGCGCATCCGCGACGCGGCCGGCACCGATACCGGACGGCATCCAGATCTTGTCGGTCAGCGTGATGAAATCATATTGCGCATCGAGATGGCGCACCGGCGGCGGCAGATCGGCCGGCTCGACCGGATAGCCCGAGATCGAATGGACGACATTGAGACTCTGCGCGATGCGCAGCAGGTTCTGGAAATCCACCCTGGTGCCGGGCCGGCGGCCGCGATCGAGATCCGAGACATTCGGTGCGCTGGAGACCGACGCGAAGACGACGTGATTGCCGCCGATGGTGACGCTGCGCTCGGGATTGCGCGCATGCAGCATGAACTTGGCCGGCGCCTTCGCGACATATTCCAGCACCATCGCGCGATCCATGCGCACGCGCTTGGTCGCGCGATCGACCTTGGCGCCAACTTTCTCGAGACGATCGAGCGCGCCGTCATGCAGGAATTCGAGGCCGATATTTTCGAGAATCCGGAAGGAAGCATCCTCGACTTTGGCAAGCTGCTCTTCGGTCAGGACTTCGATCGGACGATAGGGATTGACCAAAGGCCGCCAGACCTGTTGCCGGAATCCGCTCGCCCGGCGCCGCTGCCGACGCTGGCGCCCGTCGGCCCGTGCCTCGCCGGTTGTCTGCTCGTGCGGCGTGGCGACGTCGATCCCGGCGGGGGTTTCCGGCATGAAAAGCTCCTTCTTGAGTTCTGCATGGGCCGATCCGGTGGCGGCGTCTGCCCGCGCCCCGACCTCGGCCGTCCCAGAATCGACCGGTGCATCGACCGCTGCCGGATTGTGGGGGCTGGCATGCAAATATTTCCCGAGTTCGCCCTTGCCCGCGCGGCGCGTCATAGGCTACCCGGAATGGTGACTGCGCAGGCCGGTGTTTGAGCACGACCGGCCTGCGCCTTCGGGGTCGTTCCCAATGCACGTCGCTTATCCGATCTGGCTGCGTAGAGCCTCGAACCCGGGCGCGATGGTCTTTGCCATCCTGTTCACGTTCGAATCGCTCGCCCGTGCCAGCCTGGCGACGGTCATTCCGCTAGGCGCGCACGAGCTGCTCGGCGATGCGCGCGACGTGGCGATCCTCTATACCGCCGTCGGCCTCACCGGATTAGCCGGCAGTTTTTCGATTCCATTCCTGATCCGGCATTTCCGACGTCGCTGGGTCTATACCGGCGGCGCGATCGGCATGATCGTCGCGGCCGGGTTGATCGCGCTGCATACGCTGCCGACCCAGGCGGTCGGCATGGTGCTGCGATCCTTCGCGATCGCGGCGATGAACATCTCGATGTCGCTCTACATCATGGACTATATCCGCCGGCGCGATCTGACGAAGGTCGAACCGTTCCGGCTGATGATGAGTTCGGGCGCCTGGACGCTCGGCCCCTGGCTCGGCGTCTATCTGAACGCGCGCTTCGGCCATGGCACCGCCGAGGCGATGAGTGCCGTCTCGATCGTGTGTCTCATCGCTTATTTCTGGTACCTGCGGATACAGGACAACCCCGCCGTCGCCGCGGCGCCGCGGCCGCCCCCCCCGCCCGACAGGTGCAGCTGGGCAAGCC
>JBBDWW010000346.1:4472-11735 GCA_040902645.1 Dongiaceae bacterium
CGGCGGCCGCCGCCGTCGCCGTTTGCTGCGATCCGGCGTTTCGTCAGTCAACCGCGGCTGCGGCTCGCCTGGATCATTCCCTTCGCGCGCTCGACCTGGTGGGCGATGTTCTTCGTCTATCCCCCGATCTATGCGAAGAGCTCCGGCCTTGGCGCGGAGATGGGCGCGCTGCTGGTCTCGGCCGGCAATGCGTTGCTCATTTTCAGTCCGCTTGTGGGCCGTCTTGCGAATCGCATCGGCATGCGCCGGCCGATCGTCTTTGCGCTGGCCGGCTCCGGCATCTGCACGTTGCTTGCGGTCGTACTTTACGATTTCCCCTGGGCGGTCGCAGCGGTTTTGCTCGCCGGCGCGACCGGCACGGTGATCCTCGATGCGCTCGGCAATATTCCGTTCATGCGCTCGGTCCGCCCGTGGGAGCGGCCGCAAATGACGACGGTCTTCCGCACCTATATCGACTGCTCGGAGCTGCTGCCGTCGATTCTGTTCTCGGCGTTGCTCACCTGGTACGATTTGCGCGCGGTGTTCTTCGTCAGCGGGCTGTGGCTGATCGTGGTCGCGTTCATCGCGTTGCGCCTGCCCAAACGGATGTAGCCGCGCTTCTACTTGGTGCCGTAGAGCCGATCGCCTGCGTCGCCGAGGCCGGGTAGAATATAGGCCAGTTCGTTCAGCCGCTCGTCGAGGGCGGCGGTGAAGATCGGCACCGTCGGATGCGCTTCGCGCACCTTCGCCACGCCTTCGGGTGCGGCCACCAGTACGACGAGGCGAATCCTCGAATCGGGAATGCCGCGCTTGTTCAGAATATCGATCGCGGCGACGGCCGAACCGCCGGTCGCCAGCATCGGATCGCAGAGAATAAAGAGGCGATCCTCGGGATCGGGCAGCTTCACGAAATACTCGACCGGACGATGCGTCTCGTGGTCGCGATAGAGCCCGATATGGCCGATGCGGGCGCCGGGAATGAGATCGGCGAGGCCTTCGACCATGCCGAGCCCGGCGCGCAGCACGGCGACCAGGGCCACCTTCTTGCCGGAGATGGCCGGCGCTTCCATCGTCGTGAGCGGCGTCTCGATGGTTTCAGTCCCGAGCGGCAGATCGCGCGTCACCTCGTAACCCATCAGCAGCGCGATCTCGCGCAGCAGCTGGCGAAAGAGAATCGTCGGCGTGCGCTTGTCGCGCATGAGGGAGAGCTTGTGCTGGATCAGCGGATGATCGAGCACCGTGATGTTCTGGTTCATCGTGGCTGCTCCTTCAGGTTCGCATCAGCGGTCGGGTGAGGCAGGTCGGGCCGCCCTGGCCCTTCTCGGAGATTTCGCGCGCCGGGATGGCGATCACCTCGGTGCCGGTCGCCTCGAGCCGCCGCTGCGTCTCCGGGTTGCCTTCGAGCATGATGCAGCGGCGCGGCGCGATTGCGAGCACGTTGCATCCCATGCTGTCGAATTCCTCGTCCGGCACTTCGACCAGCGCGATCCCGCGGTCGATCAGCCACTCGCGGAACGGTACCGGCATCAGCGGCGAATAGACGAGCGCCAGATCATGGTCGATCGGCGACAGGATCGACATCAGATGGAACACATCCGATGGCCCGCGATAATGCGGCAGCGGCACAATGACGATCTCGATGCCTTCGCCGACCAGGGCCGCGAGCTGGTGAATGCCTTCGTCATTGGTGCGATAGCCGCGCGCGACGGCGAGCGTATGCGCATCGAACCAGACCAGATCGCCGCCCTCGATGCGCCCGGGCGGTTCGATGCGACCGAGCACGTTGACGCCCGCAGCGCCGAGTGCCGTGCCGTGGATCGCCGGTTCGCCCTGACGCGCGGGCTTGCCCATGTTGCACAGTACCAGGCCCTTCGGCGTTTCGAGCGCCGCATCGCGCACATAGAGGCTGTCGATGGTGAGACCGGGTGCGGCCGGCAGATAGTCGATGGCCGCACCGGCGCCGGCGAGGATCGCCGCGAACCGGTCGAACTCATCGATCGCGCAAGCGAGATCGGGCCGCGCGGTGTAGTTGAGTGCCTGCCATTCGGCATCGATGCGCGCCTCGTTGACGAACGCCTCGCGCGGATGGCGCAGCGCGACGCGGGCCAGCGTGCCGTATTCGTTGAACGAGCGCTGCTGCGCATTCATGCCAGATTCCCCGAAAGCGGCGCGCCATGTGGCAGGGCCGCGCGATTGGCCGCCTGATGGGGCCGGACAATGGCAAACTGCGCGCGCCCCGGCAATCGGCCCGTGTCCGTCGGCCCGTGGACTCCGATTGGCGCTTTTGATTTCGGCGGCCGCCTCGTTGTAGTAGCGTCCGGCCGGTTTTCACGCGGACCGTTGTTTTGGCGGGCGCGGCCGGTCGGAGGGTTGCGGAATGGCGAGCGACGAACTCATAAGGCTGACGGCACGCGAAGCGGTGTCGCTGCTCAAATCGGGCGCGGTCTCGCCGCTGGAGCTCATCGATGCCGCGCTCGACCGGATCGAAGCGACCGACGGCGCGATCAACGCCATGCCGACCTTGTGCCCGGAGCGGGCGCGCGGCCATGCGATGCGGCTCGCCGCCGGGATGAATGTGCCGGCCGATCCCGGTCCGGGCTGGCTCGCCGGCCTGCCGATCGCGATCAAGGAACTCGACGATCTCGCCGGCGTGCGGACCACCTACGGCTCGCCGATCTTCGCCGACAATGTGCCCACGCGTTCCGACATCATGGTCGAGGGGCTGGAGGCAAACGGCGCGATCGCGATCGGTATGTCGAACTCGCCCGAGTTCGGCGCCGGCGGAAACACGTTCAACGAAGTTCACGGCGAGACACGCAATCCGTGGAATGCAGCACTCAACGCCGCGGGTTCGTCCGGCGGATCGGCAGCGGCCCTCGCGACCGGCCAGGTGTGGCTGGCGACCGGCTCCGATCTCGGCGGCTCGTTGCGCACGCCGGCCAGTTTCTGTTCGGTGGTCGGTTTTCGTCCATCGCCCGGCCGGGTCGCGCACGGCCCGTCGGAGCTCAAATTCGGCCCGTTATCGATTCACGGGCCGATGGCGCGCAATGTCGGCGATGCGGCGCTGATGCTCGATGCGATGGCCGGCTGGCATATCGAGGATCCGCTGTCGCTGCCGCCGCCGGCGCAACCTTTCCAGATGGCGGCGGACTGGCGCGAGGCGCCGAAGCGGGTGGCATTCAGCGAAGATCTCGGCATCACGCCGGTCGATCCCGAGGTGCGTCGCCTCTGTCGCGAGGCCGCGTGGAAACTCGAGACGGCCGGCGCGCGCGTCGAGGATGCGCATCCGGATTTCGAGGGTGTGTTCGAAGCATTTCAGGTGCTGCGCGCGCTGAGCTTCGCCACCAGCATGAAGCCGCTCTACGACAATCATCGCCATCTGCTGAAGCCCGACATCGTGTGGAACATCGAACTCGGTTTCACGCTGACGCCGGAGCAGATCGGCCAGGCGCTGCTGCGCCAGAGCCGGCTCTATGCCGACATGGTCGCTTTCTTCGAGACTTATGACGTGCTGATCGCGCCGGCCGCGTGCACGCCGCCGCTGCCGATCGAGATTCGCTGGCTCAGATCGCTCGAGGGCGTGCAGTGGGACAATTATGTCGAGTGGCTGCGCATCGTCTCGGTGATCACCATGTCGACCTGCCCGGTGATCGCGCTGCCGGCTGCCTTCACGGCGGACGGCAGGCCGGTCGGCATCCAGATGGTCGGCCGGCCCCGCGGCGACTGGTCGCTGCTCTCGGCCGCCGCATCGTTCGAGGAAATCGCCGGGGTTGCCGGCCTGACCCCGATCGACCCGCGTCCCTGACGGTTGTCGCAGGCCGGGGCGGGATACGCTTGCGGTTGCCGCCTTGGCGGCGGGCGGGCACAATCGAGCCGACACGCCATGAATCGCGAGGAATGAACCGGAACGCCATGGAAGCGCTGCAACGACGCTTGATGTTCGGGGACCCGATGCCGGCCATTGCCGGCCGCACCTCGGGCCGTGACCGTATCACGTTCGGCAATCTTGCCGGCCGCTACAGCGTGTTCTGCGTCTTCGGCTCGGCCGCGGATCAGCCGGCCCGGCAGACGCTCGACCGGGTCATCGCCCATCGCGAATTGATCGACGATCGGGAGATCACATTCTTCGGCGTCAGCACCGATCCGGCCGACGAATCGCTGGGCCGGGTTCGTCCGGTTCTGCCGGGCATCCGCTTTATCTGGGACTTCGACAGCGAGGTCAGCCGAACCCTCGGCGCGTTCTCGCCCGAGACGGGTCAGTTCGAGCCCCGCATCGTCATCGTCGATCCCTCGATGCGCGTTTATGCCGTCATCCCGTTCGCCGACGATATGAGCCATTCCGATCAACTGATCGCGATATTGAAGGCGTTGCCGGAGGTCGGGCTTCATGCCGGGGTTCCGGCGCAGGCGCCGGTGCTGGTTGTGCCGCGGGTTTTCGAGCCGGCGCTCTGCACGCAGCTGGTCGATCTCTACGACACCCAGGGCGGTAACGATTCCGGCTTCATGCGCGATGTCGACGGGCGCACCGTTGGCATGATCGACTATCGCCTGAAACGCCGCAGCGACCACGAGATCGTCGATCGCGCCATCAAGCAGGGGACGCAACGCCGCATTGCGCGACGCCTCATCCCGGAGATCGAGAAGGCCTTTCAGTTCAAGGTCACGCGTATCGAGCGTTACATCGTCGCCTGCTACGACGCGGGGGTCGGCGGCTATTTCAAGCCGCATCGCGACAACACGACGCTCGCCACGGCACATCGCAAATTCGCGGTCACCATCAACCTCAATACCGGCGACTATGAGGGCGGCGGCCTGAACTTTCCCGAATATGGACCACAGGTCTATCACGCGCCGCGCGGCGGCGCCGTCGTGTTTTCCTGTTCCATGCTGCATCAGGCCATGCCGGTCGAACGCGGCAAGCGGTATGTATTCCTGCCGTTTCTCTATGACGAGGCGAGTGCTGCCGTGCGCAAGGCGAACAGCGTCTATCTGGTGCGCAAGGAGAAGCCGGAGGACGCCCGATCGGACGATATGCCCGCGCCCGACGCCGGCGTGACGCCCTCGCTGCAGGATGGCGACGAGGAAGCGGCGCCGACCACGCACCCGGTGCGCGCGCCGCGCTGACGCGCTTTCCGCGGGTTCCCGCCATTTCGCCCCCGCAAAACGCCAAAACGCCCGCTTGCAGGCCCCTTCCGCCGTAATTATATTGCGCTGCAATATTACACCCGACGGGAGTCCGAGTCGCATGAGCAACGGCCTGTTTCTGGAAGACCTCGATGTCGGCATGTCGGCGACCTACGCCAAGACGGTCTCCGAGGCCGATATCGTGCTGTTCGCCGGCATCTCGGGCGACAGCAACCCCGTTCATGTCGATGACGACTATGCGCGCGACACGATGTTCAAGGGCCGTATCGCGCACGGCATGCTGACGGCGAGCTTCATCTCGGCCGTACTCGGCACGCGACTCCCGGGGCCGGGCTGCATCTATCTCTCGCAGAATCTCCGCTTCAAGGCGCCGGTCCGCATCGGCGACACCGTACGTGCCGTGGTCGAGGTGACCGAGATCGATCGCGATCGGGCCCGCATCACGGTCTCGACGCGTTGCATGGTCGGCGACAAGACGGTGATCGACGGCGAAGCGGTCTTGATGGTGCCGCGCCGCGCCGACCGCCAGGCTGCGGAATAGCGGGCACGCGCGCTCTCGCTCTCGCCCGACGCACGCGATATGGTCACCCCGCCCGGCGCCGCATTGCGCCGGCAGAACAGGGACTTCCGGGCGGCGATCGTTCGGGACGAGTGAGCCGATGCGGATCTTTCGCCATCACCAGGAAGTACCGGTCGAGGCCCGCGGCGCCGTCGTCGCACTCGGCAATTTCGATGGCGTGCATCGCGGCCATCAGGCGGTGATCGGCGAAGCGGCGCGGATCAGCCGCGCGCTTGGAACAGCACCAGCGGTGCTGACCTTCGAACCGCATCCGCGCGAATTCTTCCAGCCCGACCAGCCGGTTTTTCGTTTGACGCCATTTCGTCTGAAGATGCGCCAGATCGAAGCGATCGGCATCGACCATGTCGTCGTTTTGCATTTCGATGCGACGCTCGCCGCGATGAGTGCCGAAGCCTTCGTGGTCGAAATCCTCGGCGAGGGTATCGAGGCAAATCACGTCGTGTGCGGCTACGATTTCGTGTTCGGTCGCGGGCGCACCGGCAATGCGGCCTTGATGCGCGAACTCGGGCAGGAGTACGGGTTCGGCGTCACCAGCGTCGATGCCGCGCAATCCGAAGACGGCATCATCTTTTCCTCGACCCGGGTGCGCGAGCATCTGCTGGCGGGCGAGCCGGCGGCGGCGACGCGGCTGCTGGGCCGGCCCTGGGAGATCGCCGGGCGCGTCGAGCACGGCGCCAAGCTCGGCCGCGCGCTCGATTTCCCGACGGCCAATGTGTCGATGGTCGAATATCTGCAGCCGAAATGGGGTGTCTATGCCGTCAAGGCGGGCGTCGACGAGGGCACCCAGACCCACTGGCATGACGGCGTCGCCAGCATCGGCATCCGCCCGACCGTCAACGGCACGCAGGTGCTGCTCGAGACCTATTTGTTCGATTTCTCCGCGGACCTCTATCACCGCATTTTCCGCGTGGCGCTGATCGATTTCCTGCGGCCCGAGGTCAAATTCGGCGATCTTTCGATGCTGAAGCGGCAGATGACGCAGGACGCCGAAAAGGCCCGCGCGGCGCTGGCCGCCTATCAGGGACCGCCGCCGGGCGCCGTCCCGCCGCCCTTGCATTTGCCCGAGGATCGCTTTATTCGACCGGGGCCCTACGACAGGGCGCTCAAACCGCGCCCCCATTCGCCAGGCTGATCAATCCCGTGACGACCGACTACAAGACGACGGTCTTCCTGCCGCGCACGGATTTTCCGATGCGCGGGAATCTGCCTGAGCGCGAGCCGGAGATGCTGGCGCGCTGGCAGGCGATGGATCTGTTCGGCCGGTTGCGCGCGAGCGCCAAGGGCCGGAAAAAATTCATCCTGCATGACGGCCCGCCTTACGCGAACGGTCCGATCCATATCGGCACCGCGCTCAACAAGATCCTCAAGGACGTCATCAACCGGACCCAGCAGATGGCCGGCAAGGATGCGTTCTATATCCCGGGCTGGGACTGCCACGGTCTGCCGATCGAATGGAAGATCGAGGAGCGCTATCGCGCCGCCGGCAAGAACAAGGACGAAGTGCCGATCATCGAGTTCCGGCGCGAATGCCGCGAGTTCGCCGAAGGCTGGATCGATTT
>JBBDWW010000346.1:11745-16877 GCA_040902645.1 Dongiaceae bacterium
TGAGCTTCGCCGCCGAAGCGCAGATCGCGCGCGAGCTCGGCAAGTTCCTGATGAATGGCGGGCTCTATCGCGGGCAGAAGCCGGTGCTCTGGTCGGTCGTCGAAAAGACCGCGCTGGCCGATGCCGAGGTCGAGTATCACGACCATGTTTCGAACACGATCTGGGTGCGCTTCCCGGTCGTGATATCGAAGCTGCCGGCGCTCGAGGATGCGACCAGCATCGTCATCTGGACGACGACGCCCTGGACCATTCCCGGCAACCGCGCGATCGCCTTTGCCGAGGAAGCGAGCTATGTGGTCGTCGAGGTGACGCGCACCGACGAGGGTTCGCTCGCGCGCGCCGGCGAAACCATGGTTATCGCCGCCGACCTGTTGCCGCAGGTGGCAGCCGACGCGAAGATCGCCGAGTACAAAATCCGGCAGACGATCCGCGGCGCCGATCTCGCCGGTACGATCACGGCGCATCCCTTCCGCGGTCGTGGTTACGATTTCGACGTGAAGCTGCTGGCCGCGGATTTCGTCACGATGGAGCAGGGCACCGGCTTCGTGCATGTTGCGCCCGGCCACGGCGCCGACGACTTCGTATTGGGCACCGCGCACAAGCTCGAGGTGCCGGCGACGGTCGATGCCGAAGGCATCTATTACGATCACGTGCCGCTGTTCGCGGGACGCCGTGTCCTCAACCAGCAGGGCAAGAAGGGCGACGCCGACAAGGCGGTGATCGCCGTACTCGAGGAAACCGGCGCGTTGCTCGCCAAGGGCACGCTGAAACATTCCTATCCGCATAGCTGGCGCTCGAAGGCGCCGCTCATCTTCCGCAACACCGCGCAATGGTTCATCTCGATGGAGACGAACGATCTGCGCAAGACGGCGCTGCAGGCGATCGACGACACGCGCTTCTTCCCCCCGCAGGGCCGCAACCGGCTGCGCGGCATGATGGAAACCCGGCCGGACTGGTGCGTGTCGCGCCAGCGCGCCTGGGGCGTGCCGATCGCGATCTTCACCAGCAAAAAGACCGGCGAGCCGCTGCGCGACCAGGCGGTGATCGACCGCATCGCCGATATATTCGAGCGCGAGGGATCGGATGCCTGGTTCAGCAGCCCGCCCGCGCGGTTCCTCGGCAACGATTACAATGTCGGGGATTTCGAACAGGTCTCCGACATCGTCGAAGTCTGGTTCGATTCCGGATCGACCCATGCCTTCGTGCTCGAACCGCGCAAGGACACCGATCTCGCCTGGCCGGCCTCGCTCTATCTCGAAGGCTCCGACCAGCATCGCGGCTGGTTTCATTCCTCGCTGCTCGAATCCTGCGGCACGCGCGGTCGCGCGCCGTACGAGGCGGTCCTGACGCACGGGTTCGTGCTCGACGAACAGGGCCGCAAGATGTCGAAGTCGCTCGGCAACGTGATCTCGCCGCAGGAAGTGATGAAGACGCACGGCGCCGACATCCTGCGACTTTGGGTCGTCGCCTCGGACTATTCGGAAGATCTGCGCATCGGCGGCGAGATCCTCAAACATCACGCCGACGCCTATCGACGTTTCCGCAACACGTTCCGCTATCTGTTGGGCGCGCTCGACGGGTTTTCCGAGAAGGAACGGCTGCCGGACGCGGACATGCCGGAACTCGAGCGCTGGGTGTTGCATCGTCTGGCCGAAATCGACGATCAGCTGCGCCGGACGACCGACGAGTACGATTTCCATCATCTCTATACGGCGCTGCATCAGTTCTGCGCGGTCGATCTCTCGGCTTTCTATTTCGACGTGCGGAAGGACGCGCTCTATTGCGATGATCCGTCGAGCCTGCGCCGGCGCGCGGCGCGCACCGTGCTCGATCATCTGTTCCGTTGTCTGACGGCCTGGCTCGCGCCCATCCTCTGCTTCACGGCGGAAGAAGCCTGGCTGGCCCGGCCCGGCATGAGTGTCGAATCCAAAAGCGTACATCTGCGCCTCTTCCCCGAGATTCCGGCCGCATGGCGCGACGACGCGCTGGCGGCGAAATGGGAGCGGCTGCGTCGCCTGCGCCGCGTCGTTACCGGCGCGATCGAGCTCGAACGGGCCGCGAAGCGGATCGGCTCGTCGCTGCAGGCCCATCCGGTGCTCTATGCGCCAGCCGAAGAATTCGCGGCGGTCGAAGATATCGATCTTGCCGAGCTCGGCATCGTCTCCTCGATCACCCTCAAGGCGGAACCGGTGCCCGACGGCGCTTTCGTTTTGCCGGACGTGGTCGGGGTCGGTGTCGTGATCGGCACCGCCGAGGGCGAGAAATGCGGCCGCTGTTGGCGCGTGCTGCCCGAGGTCGGGACCGAACCGGTGCATCCCGAGTTATGCGGGCGCTGCATCGAGGCGGTCGCCGCGCTCGAGACCGCCTGACCGATGGATGTCGGGAATGTGCCGCGCATGACGCCGCCGCGCCGTGGCGCCGGCTACCGTCTCGGTTTGCCGGTTGCCGTCCTCGTACTTGCCGTCGATCAGGCAAGCAAATGGCTGATGCTCGGCGTGATGACGCCGCCGCGCGTGATCGAGGTGACCGGGTTCTTCAATCTGGTGCTGGCCTGGAACACCGGCGTTTCGTTCAGCCTGTTCAGCGGGTCGGGCGATCTCGGTCGCTGGCTGCTTTGCGGCGTGGCCGTGGTGGTTTCGGCCGTCATTCTGATCTGGATGGGGCGCAGCGACCGGAAGCTGCTGGTTGGCGGTTTCGGCGCCATCGTGGGCGGCGCGCTCGGCAATGCGCTCGATCGCGTCATTCACGGTGCCGTTGTGGACTTTCTGGATTTCCATGTCGCCGGCTGGCATTGGCCGGCCTTCAACGCGGCGGACAGCGCGATCACGCTGGGCGTGGTCGCCGTCCTGGCAGATGGCTTGTTCCGGCCGCACCGCACCGGGTAAACTGGGGCCCTTGCAGGGAGGTTGAGATGCTGGGACGTCAGGCACTTGCCGCCGTTCTTCTCATCGGTCTGGGTAGCGGGCTCGCCGGCTGCCAGGGCGTGACGGAGCAGTTCGGGCTGACCAAGACGCCGCCCGACGAATTCGTCGTCTATGCGCGCGCGCCGTTGAGCGTGCCGCCCGATTTCGCGCTGCTGCCGCCCGAACCGGGCGCGCCGCGGCCACAGGAAGCGACCCCGCGCCAGCAGGCCGAAACCGCGCTCTACTCGAATTCGGGCACATTCACGGCCGGCGGCGAACTCGTGGGCGGCGGCACCGAATTCAATCCGCAATCCGTCGGCGAGCAGGCATTCCTGCAGAGCGCCGGCGCGGACGGCATCGATCCGTCGATCCGCTCGCTGGTCGACACCGAGAACGCGACGCTGGCGGAACAGAGCACGACCTTCACCGATACGCTGGTCTTCTGGCGCGATCCGGTGCCGTACGGCACGATCGTCGATCCGGCCGCCGAACAGCAGCGCATCCAGGAGAACGCAGCCCTCGGCGTGCCGGTGACGACCGGCGAAACGCCGATCATCGAGCGCAAGGAGAAGGGCATTCTCGAGGATGTGTTCTGATCGTCCTTGCGGTTCGGGCCTCTCGTAAATACCGGGTATCGCACCCGATTCGCGTGACGGCGCCCTCGCGCATTGCATCTGCGGCAAGCGCCCCCATATCGTCCCGGCCCCGTTCCTAGTGGTCTGCCGCCGGAGGTTCCATGCGCCGCGTTCTGCCCGCCCTTCTGACGGCCGCCCTTGCCGTTGCCGCGCCGATGCTTGCCGCATCGGCCCGCGCGGCGGTCTTCGAACCGACCGTCTTCACGCTCGACAACGGGCTTCAGATTGTCGTCGTCGAGAATCACCGCGCGCCGGTGGCGACACACATGGTCTGGTATCGCGTCGGCGCCGCCGACGAGCTGCCGGGCAAGTCCGGTATCGCGCATTTCCTCGAGCATCTCATGTTCCGCGGCACCGACGCGCATGCGCCGGGCGAGTTCTCGCAGATCGTGTCGCGGCTCGGCGGCGAGGAAAACGCCTTCACGATGCAGGATGCGACCGCCTATTTCCAATCGGTCGCAATCGAGCATCTCGATACGGTGATGGCACTCGAAGCCGATCGGATGGCCAACCTCCTTCTCAGCGATCCGATCGTGCTGGCGGAGCGCGACGTCATCATCGAGGAGCGCCATCAGCGGGTCGATAACGATCCCGGATCGCGGCTCAATGAAATGATGCGCGCCTCGCTCTATCTGCATCACCCGTACGGCACGCCGATCATCGGCTGGGAACATGAGATGTCGGCGCTGACGCCCGAGGACGCACGGACCTTCTACGATCGCTGGTATGCGCCGAACAACGCGATCCTTGTCGTCTCGGGCGACGTGACCCCCGATCAGATTCGCGCCATGGCGGAAAAGCATTACGGCCCGATTCCCGCAGGCGACGTGCCACAACGGGTTCGCGTGACGGAGCCGAACCAGACCGCGCCGCGCCGTGTCGTTCTGGCAAGCGCCGATGTCGAACAGCCTTCCTGGAGCCGCCTCTATCTGGCGCCGAGCTATCATGCGGGCGCCATCGAGCATGCCTATGCGCTGCAGGTGCTGGCCGAGATCATCGGCGAGGACAGCACGAGCCGGCTTTACCGCGATCTGGTCATCGACCGGAAGATCGCGGCCTTTGCCGGGGCCGGTTATTCGCCCTCGACCTACGATCTCGGTTCCTTCTCGTTCTATGTCGTGCCGTTGCCCGATGCGGATATGGCGACAATCGAAGCGGCGATCGATGCGAGCATCGCAGAGCTGCTTGAGACCGGCGTGACGGACGCCGAGGTCGCGCAGGCGATCCATCGTCTGCAGGCATCCGCCATCAAGGCGCGCGACAGCCTCTCCGGTCCGGCACAGTTGTTCGGCCGCGCGCTGGCCACCGGACAGACCATCGAGGATGTCGAAGCCTGGCCCGAGCGCATCGGTGCGGTCACCGCCGAGGCGGTTCTTGCGGCTGCACGCGAGGTTCTGGTGCTCGACCGTTCGGTCACCGGCCTGCTTCTGACAAAACCGGCAAGCTGATCGGAACGGGAATGAACCGCATGCATCTCCGCAGCCTTTGCCTCGGCGCCGCTTTTGCCGCCGGCACAGTGTTTTCCGCGTCCGCTTTCGAAATCGAGCATGTGGTCAGCCCCGGCGGGATCGAGGCCTGGCTGGTCGAAGATCAC
>JBBDWW010000347.1:0-16872 GCA_040902645.1 Dongiaceae bacterium
GGCGTTCGCGCCAATGTCGTCAGCCCCGGGACCACGTATTTCGATGGCGGCGTTTGGCAGCAGATCGAACGGGAACGGCCGGAGGACTTTCGTCAGGCGCTCGGCATGAACCCCATGGGTCGCATGGCGCGTCCGGAGGAGATCGCGAACGCCGCTCTGTTCCTGGTCAGCGACGCCGCGAGTTTCATCACCGGCACTAACCTCGTGGTGGATGGCGGTTTTACGCGGCGGATCCAGAACTAGTCGCGTATTCGGCGCCGGCGCTGCAATCAGGCGGCTGTTACCAGACCCAGACTCCGCGCAATGTCGCTCGCCGCGGCAATCCCCGTCAGATAGGCGCCTTGGGCCGTCGACATGAAGTTTGTCGACGTTGCCTCGCCCGCGAAGAACAGCCGGTCATCAACGGGGCGTCCCAGTTCGGCGCGCTGATGCGCCTGGCCGGGCTGGGCCGCGGAATAAGATCCCTTGGTCCAGGGATCGCCGTTCCAGGCGGTGACAATCGTGCGCGTCACGCGGCGGCGTATCTCGCTGCCGAACGCCTTGACCAACCGCTCGAGCGCGAGATCGACTGCAACGGCCTGCCCGGCGCGCTCCAGCCAGACCGCGTGCCGCCCGCCGGTATAGCCAACCGCATAGTTTTGCCCAAACGCGTTGAGCGCGAACGCCATCCCTTCGCGGCCCGGCTCGACAAAATCCACAAACACGCCGCCGCGCGGACAATCCGGCCCAAAAATATCGCGCTCGAACAACAGCCCGATCCGGTTGTGCGTACCGAGCGGCAGAGCGGCGATCGCCGCTTCTTTCCAGGCCGGCAAGGCCGGATCGAAGCGGATGTCGCCAGCGCCGAGAATCCCGGTCGAGACCGTCACCAGCACGCGCTTCGCCGCCACCTTCCCTTTCGGCGTATCCAGTTCGATGGTCCGGCCGGTCCAGTCGATGCGGCGCACCGCGCAGTTCAGCGTTACAGGAATACCTTCGGCATAGCGCGCGATCAGGTTGCCAAACCCATCCTTGATCGGCCAGTTCTCGCCGGTGTCCTGGTAGTTCTGAGAATCCTCGACTGCGACCTGATCGGGATCCGCCGAGGAACCCAGCGTGACGAAATGATCGTGAACCGGGGTCCAGCGATTCTCGCGCTCCGTCACATCGGCAACGGACAGGCCGCCGCCGGCGCGTGCCGCCGCCGCAATCGCGGCCGCGCACTGATCCATGAACGCGTCGAGCGAAGCGCGTTCTTCTTCGCTCGCCCAATGATCGTCGACGAAGAGGCCGCGGGGATACGTGCCGGTGCGGTAGGTAAAGCCGAAACGGTCGGCGATCGCGACGAACGGATTGAGGCTGGCCGAATGCATCCAATGGCAGCCGAGATCGAAGGCCACGCCGGGTGCAATCTCTTCGGTATAGCCGCGACCGCCGATGCGATGCGACGCCTCGAGCAGAACGTAATCGAGCCCGAGTTCGCCGGCCGTCCGGGCGGCCGCGAGTCCGGCTGCACCGGCGCCAACGATAACGAGATCATGAGACATGGGTTTCCCTGCGCAGCGTTCGGAGAAGAGTTCCCGCGGCAACGGGGCGGGGTCAATCGGAATCGGCCGGCTGCGGGCGCTTGGCCGCATATTCCGCCGTTAGGTCTTGCGTATCGGCTTCGCCCCATACGGATCGTGTCATCGCCGCATACTGCGGCAGCTCCCGCAGCCTTGCGATCGCTCCGGGACGCACCGACAGACCCGCAATCCGCGCCGTCAGCAGTCCCGTCACCATGGCCCGGTGCGCCTCGGACAGATCGTCGTGATGCGGTGGCCAGCCCATGTTCTTGAATCGCTTGATACCGCGCATCAGCGTCGCCTGAACGATCAAAGCGCGCTCCGCATCGTTGAAAGGCAGCGTCAAAGCAAGCTCGGCACATTGCCCACAATGCTCGATCCATGCCCCGAGCCGCCGATGGATCGTCCATCTGAGCCAGTTGTGATGCTGCGAGCCGACGCGATAGCGCTTGCGATATCCATGACCGGGTTCCGATCGGACGCGGACCAGATTGCCGTGCTGCAGAACCTGCAGCATCCATAGCGTATCCGCAGCGTACCCATTGAACGGGTTCGATTTCAGGGCAAGATCGTTTCCCGCACGAGAACGGCGGACCAACCCGCGAAAGGCGACCGCGTCGAAATGCTGCGACAGGAACGTCATCACGCGATCGAACCGGGCGCCGACAATCGGCTTCTGGATCGCCCACCCCGTCAGCGCGCCGAACCCCTGGATGTCGGTGTATGCAACCGCCGCCTGTGGCCGGCGATCTAATGCCGCGCGCAACGCCGCGATATAACCGGGCTCGATCAGATCGTCATGCGGGATGAGGCAATAATCGTCGGTTTCGACGCGCTTGATGAGGCTGTTGATATTGTCGATCCAGCCGCGCCGCTCGGTCTGCACGACGATGTCGAACCGGGGGTCGGCAGCGAATTTGCTGCAATGCGCAGCGGACTCGTCGTCGGACAGATCGATCGATACGAGGATGCGCAGTTTGTGGTGGCTCTGGGCGGCAATATGCGCCAGCGTTTCGTCGACGAACGAAGCCGCCTGGTAGACCGGCACGCAGATCGTGACCGTTTCGCTCACCTTGTCACGGCGGGCCATCGCCTAGGTCGCCCCCTCGATGCGGTCGCAGGTCTCGACGGCGAACAGCGGCGCCATCGTATATTTGCCGGTGTCGACCGAATGATAGCGACCGTAAGACGACACGCCGATATCGTAGCGTCGGTGCAACTCGCTTGCGGGATCGTCGATACCGGCATCGCCCCAGGCGGCGATCACGCCGCCGCCGACCGTCGCTTCGCGTCCCCGTGCGGCATATGGCGCCAGCGCCGGCACCAGAGCGGACAACGCCGCAAGGCTCGCCGCGGCGATGGCGGCGCGCGACGTTGCATCGAGATCGGCAATGAAATCGGGCGATATCAGCTCGGACGAACTGCCGATCAGGCAATCTGGGTACCAGGACAGATAAATCATGCCGTCATCGTAGCGCACCGTATCGCCATAGGAACCGAGCACGAAGGTGACCGACGGAACAGGCGGCGTGTCTGCCCGCGCCGGCAGCACAACCCCTAGTTTGGTGCGGTAAAGCCACGAGCGCCGATAGGCGACACCGGCGCGCCGGTCGATCGCGAGCCGCCCGCCCCAAAGCGCATTGACGATCTGCGGATAGCGTGCCGACGACGCCAGGCCCTCTCGCATCGGCTCTCGACCCCAACGTGGCCGTCATCGCCGGGCTTTACCCCCGTGACGACCGTATCGCCGATGAACGCGATGCGAGGCTCTGCCGCAATCGCCGCGCGCAGTCGCGTCGCCAGAAGGCGTGGGTTGGCCGCGCGCTCGGCGGTCCGGTAACCCATCGCGATCAGATCCGGATCGAATCTGGTATGCCGCTCGTACCCGGTCATCGCGAGTGCGAACGGTCGCTCGTCGGCTCCCGGATAGCGCAGGCCGAGCCCCTCGCTCATCGCGCCATAGCAAGCCTCGACCCGCCCAAAATGCGCTGCGATACGCTCGACCGACAACAGGCTGGTGCGGTGAACGGCATAGTCGAACGGTTCGCTTTCCAGTGTCACCGGCCCGTCGAGCCAGCGTGCCAGATACGGAACGAAATGAAGGGCGCCGCGCAGCATCGTCTCGTGGGTGCGGCCGGTCGGGTCGTTGGCATAGACGAAACCAAGATGAATCTTGCCTTCGTTCCATAACGAGGCCTGGGTCACCGGTTCGCTGCAGCGGTCGTAAAGGTCAACGCGATGCCCGCGCCGCGCCAGTTCCAGCGCGATACAGCTACCCTGAATACCGGCGCCGAGAACGCCGACATGAATCGGTGAATGCGTCGCCAACGCCCCGCCTTGCCCGATCCGGCGGCCTGACGGCGGCCGGTCTTCCGCCCTTGTCGTCGCCCGGGCGGCCCTCTTCTGTCAATCGGCGGCGTGGCCGATAAGGCGGGCCTTACTCGTCCAGAGCCGCGCGCACCGCGCGCGCCAGCTGCACCGTCCGAAACGGTTTCGGCAGAATCCGCACCCGGGTCGGATCCGACCAAGTCGCCGTGAAGGCACTCGCCGGATAACCCGAAGCATAGAGGGTCTTGATGCCAGGGCGCATGTGGCGCGCCTTCTCCGCAACGACGATGCCCGACATCCCGCCCGGCATGACGATATCGGTCAGTAGCAGATCGATGCTGGTATCGCTCTCCAGAACCTTGACCGCACTCGGCCCGTCGCTGGCGGTGTAGACCTTATAGCCGAGGCCCTGAAGCTGGGACTCGATCACGTCGCGAATGAGATTGTCGTCCTCGACAACCAGGATAGCCTCGCTGCCGCCTTCGACCGGCTTCAGTTCGAGCGGCTTTCTCTCCACGACCGATTCGATTTCGGCCGCCGGAAGATAGAGATGCACCGTCGTTCCCTTGTCGACTTCGGTGTCGATCTTCACCTGCCCGCCCGACTGGCTGATGAAACCATAGACCGAACTGAGGCCAAGGCCGCTGCCCTTGCCGACTTCCTTGGTGGTGAAGAACGGCTCGTAGGCGCGCTCCGCGACTTCCGGTTTCATGCCGACACCGGTGTCGATCACTGAGATCAGGACGTAGCGGCCGGGGTCGATGCTCGGCTGCAGCTTCGCATCGTCCTCCGAAATGTCGACATTGCGCACCCGGATCGTCAGCGTACCGCCTTGCGGCATCGCGTCGCGCGCATTGACCGCAAGATTGATCAGAGCATTCTCGAACTGGTTCGGGTCGACATGCGCAGGCCAGGCATCGGTGGCTATATCGGTATCCGATTCGATGCTTTCGTTCAGCGAGCGCGTCAGCAGCGGCATGAGATCCGGAATCAGGTGCTGGAGCTGCACCGATTGCGGCCGCAGCAATTGACGGCGGGCGAAGGCGGAAAGCTGTTCGACCAGCGCCTTGCCACTATCCGCGGCGCGACCGATCAGCTCCGCCAAATGTCGCGACTTCGGATCGGCCTCCAGTCGCTCGGACAAGGTTTCGCTATTCAGCAGGATGACCGCGAGCAGATTGTTGAAATCGTGCGCGACGCCGCCGGTGAGCTGACCCACCGCCTCCATGCGCATGACATGCCGCAGCCGGGCCTCCATCGCCCGCTGGGTCGAGAGGTCGTGGATGAAGCAGCTGAAGATGACGCGCTGGCTGAAGGCGATCGGCCAGATCACCAGCTCCGAAGGGAACGAGGCGCCGTCATGGCGCATCGCCGTTACCTCATTGCGCGAACCGAGGAAATCGGATCGGCCGGTTTCAAGATAATCCGTTATCCCGCGCAGGTAGCGCTGGCGCTGGTCGGGTGGAAAGATCGTTTCGGCCAGCCTCCCGCCCAGCGCTGCCGCTCTTTCCAACCCGAACAGCCGCTCTGCGCTCGGATTCCAGTCAATGATCCGGTCGTCGGAATCGATCAGCACAAAGGCATCGAAAGCGCTCTCGACGATCGAGCGATAGAGCTTTTCGCCCTGGGCAAGCGCCTCTTCGGCATGCTTGCGCTCTGTGATGTCCTGGACGATGCCGTGGCGGATCCGCCGGTTCTGGCCGATACCCTGCGCCGCTTCCGCCGTCTCGTAGACGGTCCGGACCTCGCCCGAGGGCGTGACGATCCGATATTCGAGGCGGAACCCACCATCGTTGTCCGACGACGTTTCGAACGCCGCAGCCACCATTTCGCGATCAGCCGGATGGACGAAACGCTGGATGTATTGCTCGTTCGTGATCGAGAGTTCGTTGGCGGGCACACCAAAAATCTCTGCCGCACTGTCGGAATACTCACTGATTGCGTTTCGCCAGTCCGGTTCAGTGCTGGGCCGCAACGTGACCCAGTGGCCGAGCCGCGCGATATGCTGTGCGCGACGCATCCGGGACTCGCTGAGATAAAGCGCTTCCTCCATCAACTTGCGCTCGGTGATGTCCTGGATGACGCCCTGCCAGACGATCCAGCCGGGCTTCGCCTCGAGCGACGGCTCCGCGATCTCGTTCACGAACTTGATGCTGCCATCTCGCATGACCATGCGGAACTCGATCTGGAAATCCCCCAGCGCATGGCTGCCCGGATCGTGCATTTCGAGATACTGCGCGGCCACCCGTTCCTGGTCGGCCGGATGGACATAGCGCCGGATGAATTCCTGATCGGGCAGCGTCAGCCGCTCGGGTTCGAATCCGAACAGTTCGATGGCGCTGGCCGAATAATGCGCGACCTCGGCGGCGCCTTTCGACGCGCCGAGCTTTGTTTCGGACACCCAATGGCACATCCGCGCCATATGCTGGGCCCGCCGCATGCGGCCCTCGCTGATCGAAAGCGCTTCTTCCATTCGCTTGCGTTCGGTGATGTCCTGAATGACGCCGTTCCAGATGATTCGCCCCGGACGCACATCATGCGAGGGCTCGGCGGTTTCGTAAATCGTCCGAACGTCGCCATCCGAGCGAATGATGCGATATTCGAGCCGATAGGGCTGTCCCGCTCCCGATTCCGCTGTTTCGGCGGCGCGATAAGCTTCCAGCAGCATCTTGCGGTCGGCCGGATGGACGAACCGCTCGACATAGTCGTCGTTGGTGATCGCAAGCTCTTCGGGGGTGGTTCCATAGATCGCCGCGGCATTCTCGGACCATTTGGCGGTCGTTGAACCCCAATCGACATCGGCCGGAGCCTCAAGGACCCAGTGGCCGAGCCGGGCAGTTTGCTGAGCGCGGCGCATCCGCCCTTCGCTCACCGTCAAGGCCTCTTCCATCTCCTTGCGTTCGGTAATGTCCTGAACGATGCCCGACGTGGTCAGGACGCCGTCGGTCGGATCGAAGGCATTCTCCGCCACCTCGTAGACCGTCTTGACCTGGCCATCGGGGCAGATGATCCGATATTCGAGCGCGTAGGCCGGCCCCTCCTTAATGCCGACAGTCTCGAATGCCTGTCGCGCTTTTTCACGATCGGCGGGATGAACGAAGGTTTCCACGTATCCCGTGCTGCATGAATTCAGTTTGGCGAGATCGACGCCAAAGATAGACGCGGCTGTTTCGGAATACTCGTAAACGCCACGATCCGGCTGGTTCGGATTCTCGATCCGCCGCACCCAGTGCGCAATTCGGGCCATATGCTGGGCACGCCGCATGCGCCGCTCGCTGGTCGAAAGCGCCTCTTCCATCCGCTTCCGGTCGCTGATGTCCTGGATGGTGTCCTGGGCGTTGACGACCCGGCCAACCTTGTCGCGGAACACTTCCGCGACTTCGTGAATGGTCTTGATCTCGCGTTCGCCAACGATGACCCGGTACTCGAGCTCATAGCGTCGGTCGTGTCCACCCATCGACGACGCGAAGACCCTGGCTACCTTCGCCCGATCATCCGGGTGGACGAATTCTTCGATATACCGGGCATTGGTCAGGTGAACGGTGATGGCATCAACGCCGAACATGTCCGCAGAGGTTTCGAACAGGATCCGGCCGCTCCGCCAGTCGCCGCCCGGGCGATCGGGGAACCAGGACCAGTGCGCGGTCTTGGTGATCTGCTGCGCACGCCGCATGCGGTCTTCGCTGCCGGCGAGCGCCTCCTCGATCCGTTTGCGCTCGGTGATGTCGGCATCGACACCGACCATGCGCAGCGCCCGGCCGTCCTCATCGCGCACGATCCGGGCACGGCAGAAGATCCAGCGATAGCTGCCGTCGCGATGGCGCAGGCGAAACTCAGCGAGATAAAAATCGTCGGGACCTTGGCGCGCGGCTTCGCGCTGCTTGCGGATGCGATCGCGATCGTCAGGGTGAAGTTGCTTTTCGAAGATCGCGAAACTGCCGGGCGATTCATCGTCCTGGAAGCCGATCTGACGCTTCCATCCGGGCGACAGGAAAAGGGCACCGGATACGATGTCCCAGTCCCAGACCCCGGCCTCCAGATGCTCGAGCACCAGCGAGGGATCGCCGGGCGCCGGATTCGGCGGTTGCTGCCGTTTTCGCCGTAACAACATCGATGGTCCAGTCCCCTGGCCGCCGCGCGGTTTTCCGGTCCAACCCAACCCAACCCAACCCGGAAGCGCGCAAAGGCAACCACTTCCACTGTATATCATAATAACTTACATCAAATCACCGATTTAACCCTTTGCTCTAAGAGGTTGAAATAATGGATTATTCGATTCGGGCACAGCCGAGCCGGCGGCGGCCAAGGCAAGAAATCGCACCGGTTCCCCCTTTTTCGCGGGCGACCGGGGAGACCGAGCTCTGCCCAGCCGCTCTCCCATGTCGGGGTCATCAGTAACGGTCGGTCGATTCGAGGAGTCCCAGAATATCGGAGAGCTTCGCGATCGTGGCACCCGGCATTTCCAAGTCCGATGGCCAGCCGGCGTGCGGTCCGAACCACGCCGTGCTCATACCCGCGGCATGGGCACCGAGAATGTCCGCGACAGGATTATCGCCGACAAAGAGACAGGCCGCCGGCGATACGCCCAGCCTGTCGGCGGCCCGGATGAACAAGGCGCGATCCGGCTTGCGCAACCCTTCCTGTTCGGAAATCAGGATCGCATCCGCCATGCGATTCAGACCGAGGGCTTCGATACTCCGGGTCTGGAACGCCGTTTCCCCGTTTGTCACCAGACCGATTTTGAGACCGTCGGCGCGTAGCGTCGTCAATGTTTGCTGCATGTCCGGGAAAGGGAGCGCGTATCGGCAGAACCGATTTCGGTAGTCGGCCAACAGTATGTCCGCGGCGGCACCATCGCCGCCAAACTCTGAAAGGATCGCGGGGTAGACAATCGCTTTGTGGACATGCCCCCGCTCATCGAGTGCGAGAAACCGGTCGCGCCAGATTTCGAAGCGTACGTCGCCGAGGGCCTGCGCAAACCGGCCGTGCTGATCCTTCAGAAACGCTTGAAGCGAATCCGTCCGGTTGAGCAGCGTCTCGTCGAGATCGAACAGAACGGCAGCGATCACAAAGCGGCCTTGCAAGCAGGCGGGCGAGAAAATGCGGCCGATGACAGCATCACCATATACGAGGCTGTGGCACAATCGCCGCGCCAAATCAGATCTTCCGGGCCGGCCGCCATGTATTGCGCGCCGCAGAAATGTCGCTGTTTCACGTCGATTGTTGGGTTACCAAGCGGGTGATATAGGTTTTTCTGTATCGTCCCACGCCCGCGGAGGGGTGGCCGAGCGGTTGAAGGCACTGGTCTTGAAAACCGGCAGGGGTTAACGCCCCTCGTGGGTTCGAATCCCACCCCCTCCGCCAGGCCGACCGGAGCCATCATGAAAAACGATTTTGTCTCGATCGACCCGCATCAGCAGACGGCGCTTGCGATCCCCTCCTGGGCCGTGGGCGCCTGGCGGCGCGAATTGCTGGAATGGGACGATGGCGAAGATCGCCGAACGGAAGTGCTCTGGCTTCAGACACCGATCCTGTTTGCCGACATCCGAAATCCTGTCGACGATTCGAAGATCGCCGAAGGATTTGCCGGTCATCTTTCGGTGACCGGACAGACCTGTCGCTGGAACCGGCCCATCGACGTGAAGCCGAAAGGTGGCGACGGCGATATCGGTGTCGTTTCCACCCGCGGTACGCGCATGATCGAACTCGGTGTGCATCGGAACTATCTCGAAGAATGGCGACGCATCGACGACGGCAGGACGCATTTCGCCGCCAGTCGCGGATCAATGCAGATCGGATCCGATGGCGTGCGCTGGCCGACCTCGGGGCCACTCGAAATCGTCGTGGGGATCGGGCCGCATCTGATCCATGCCTGGCGTTCCGACGACGGTGTTGGTGTTGCTTACGGGCGGCCGGGCAGCGACGGAACCTGGTCGCCCGAGCGACACGCCGGTATTCTCGAGCGCATGCCCGCGCCCGGCGCCTGGACGATCTGGTCGGCAGCACCTGCTGCACAATTACCCGCATCAATCTTGGCACATCTCTGAGATCGCGCGCGTAGCGGTCGAGCAAGACGCCGAACGCAGCGCGCCGTCGCGGAACCCTTCGTCGGATTGCCGGTTACATGAGACGCACATATTCCGATATGTAGCTCGCGCCGATGTTAATTGCCATCGCCGGAACCATTCGGGTAACTCCATGTAAGGTTGAGCGGTAAGCGGCCGGGAGTCGCCCTCGTATGACGCAGCGTTTCGTGTACACAGATGGGGTCTGGGATCTCCTGCATCCCAACCATATCAACCTCATGGAAGAGGTTTTGACCTATGGGGACAGGCTGCTAATCGGCGTCATTACCGACGAGATGGCCCTGCGGTACAAGCGCCAGCCGATCATGAATCAGGAGGACCGGATGCGGGCGGTGCGCGCTTTGCGCATCGTATCGGAAGCGGTTTTCATCGACGGTCCGCTCGATGACGGAACTGTGATTGCCGACATCATCAGACGCTTTGACCCGGTTGCGGTCTGTTACGCCGGCGATGCCTATGTGGAATATTACGGACCCGCGATCGAACGCGGCATCTTCGTCCGGTTGAAGCGACGCACCGGTGTCTCGACCACAGAGATCATCGAGCGGGTGCGCGAGCGGACGACGCTTCTGTCGGCTTGACCATCGGCCGCATTGGTTCCCCATTATGCAAATCCAAATCCTGCGCGAGCGGGACTTTATGTCCAGGCGAACTCACGGCGCGGAAAACCTTAAACTGCGGGTTCAGCTTTCCGAAGTGGGCAACCTCGCCCGTTCCGGATTACGCATCGCGTATGAGGCGCTCGACGAGGCCGGCGTACAAGGCTGGCTGACCTGGGGCAGCATCCTCGGCTTTCATCGCGAAGGCGGTTTCCTGGCGCACGACAACGATGTCGATATTGCCGTGCGGGTCGACGCCATCACGCCGGCGATCGTCGATCGCATGGCGCACAATGGGTTGCATCTGTTCAGGGAGACCGGTTTCTCCGGAAAAATATTCAATCGGAAGTTTCTCTATCAGGGTTGCGCGGTCGATTTCTATGGCATGGAAGACCAGGGCGATCGCTACATCTCGAAATCGCGTTACGGCAAAAGCTGCCTCGTCTACAGCCATCCAAAACTGCCATTGACGTGTCGACCCTTCGAAGGAACCGTGGTGTGGGTCCCGCAGGACAGCGAAACCTATGTGCGCCATATCTTCGGCGAGGGCTGGGTGCGGCGGCCCCCACCCGGCTGGCACAACTCGTTCTCGCTGCCCAATCTGATCCGCGTCGAGGGCACCCCGGTTGCGCTGGTCGATCTCGCGCGCCGGGTCGCGAAATGGAAAGTCGGCGCGGGTATGGAGCGGCTCGGCGTTGGCGGGTCCCAAAAAGACTAGCGCCGCACGACACAGCTGTCCGGCTGTTTCACGATCTCATTCTTCCGGCTCGCCGGTGACCGCCGATGCCGCGGCGGCCGCCACCTGCGGCGGAACCCGGTCATCGGCCTCGACCTTCACCACGACCGAGCGACCGACGAGCGCGATGCCATTTTCGTTGAAGGCATCAATGATCCGCTGATAGGCCTCGCGCCGGATTGTGAATTGCTCGTTCGGCTTGGCGATGAACTTGACGCCAATCACCACCGCACCGTCCGCAACGCTGCGAATGCCCTGCGATTTGAGCGGTTCAATGAAGCTCGGACCCATGACGGGATCGTCCGACAGGTCCTTCGCGATTTTTTTGATGATGCGCTTCACCAGGCCGATATCGGTGTTCGGGGCCACCGAGAACTCAAGTCGCATGAGCGCCCAGTCGCGCGTGTAGTTGGTCAGGGATTTCATCTGGCCGAAGGGTAGCGTGTGCACCGCGCCGCGATGGTGGCGAAGTTTCAGCGAGCGCATCGAAATACCCTCGACACTGCCGCGAATGTTCCCGACTTCGACATAGTCGCCAATGCGGAACGAATCCTCGAGCAGGAAGAACACGCCGGCGAGAATATCCGCAATCGTCTGCTGTGCGCCAAGGCCGATCGCGAGACCCACCACGCCGGCGCCGGCCAGGATCGGACCGATCTCGATCCCCATCGACGACAGCACCACCATGATGACGATCGAGAACAACACGAATTGCAGGAAGCGTCGCAGCAACGGCAGCAAGGTCCTGACCCGCTGCGCGCGCGGCGTAAGGACCGATCGATCGCGTTGACGATCAGCGACCAGGCGACAAACCCGAGCAGCACGACGATCGCGACATTGAAGACCGCCTTGACCGCGGCGGTGCCGAGCCCGAGATAGGTCCTGAGGTCGATCTCCCAGATCGCCGCGGTTCCGTAGACGATCAGGACCGCCAGCACGACCCACACCGCGCGCATGATCCGCATCACCTGCGGACTGACATCCTCGGCATCGCGAAGGCTTTCCGCTACGACGCTGCTGCGATAGTGGCGCGCGATGATGCCCCCCAGCGCCAACGTCACCAACGGTGCGAGCAAGGCAAGCAGCAGGCTCGCAAGGGCGCGATTTCCGATCTGGTCCTGGTGGCGGAACAACGCATCGACCACCAACAGCCAGAGCCCAATGAGGTAAGCGGTCGCCAGTATCGGGGCGGCCGTCAGCGCCATCCGGTATTGTCCGCCCAAAGAGCGTTCCAGCGCTTCGCGAATGCCGGCCCGCCTCGCCCAGACAATGACGATCAGCAGGCCGATGGGCAGCGCACTGAGCGGGACCACCAAAGCGACAACCGATTCAATTGGCGCGCCAACCAGCAATAGGACGCGAGCGACGGCGCCAACCAGCACCAGAAGAATTGTGACCGCGAGTGCAATCCAGTAAAGCCGGCGTGCGGCATCCGGCGAATATCCTGCGAGTGGACGCTGCGAGATCACCGGCGCGCTCAGCAGGTTGAAAAACCGCTCGACGACAAGGGCGATGAGCGCTTCGTACAGCACGATCGAGAGCAGCGCGGGTGCGAGCGGATGTGGCGGATCGAGAACCGCATAATAAATCAATGCCGCGCCGAAAAACGCGGCGACCTGGCAGGCATCGAGGAGCAGCCAGATGCCGAGCGCCGCGATCCGCCCGCTGCCATCGGGCTTCGCCACGGCGCTCCGGCGCATCGGCGCCAGGATCCGGCCGACGATCATCGTTGCGGCGATGCCGACTCCCAGCAACACCAGGATCGATGTCAAGAGCTTACTTATACGGACCGCAGGATAGCCACCCTGCGGCTGCGCAAAAGCTGCGGACAAGGTCTCGCCGAGGACCGGCCATTCGGCGCCGATCGATCGCAACTGCGTGCCGTAGAAGGAGAGCAGATTGTCGTGGATTTCGGCTTGCACCGCAGGCTGGCGCGCCGCGGTCTCTACCAGCAGCCGCTCCCGCAGCGCTGCGCGCAAAGCGTCGGGATCGGACACGGCGAGAATCGCGTCGATCTGTTCGGGCGTCAGCGTATCGGGAAACGCCTGCAGCAACTGATCGATGCTCTGATCGGCGCCCGGGTTGGAATCTTGGGCGACGGCAGAGACCGGCGCGAGCGTCACGAACGCGACAATCGCGATAACGATGGCGATGACAGACCGCAGGATCATTCCCCTCATCCCGACCGGCCCGGATTGCTCGCCTCGAATCGGCGGCCCCCCGAAAACCGGCACGCCGCAAGCTTACGCCCCGATCAGCCCTTCGCACCATGCTCTGCGGAGCAGGCCATCAGATGCCGAAGACGCGCGCGCTGCCCGTTCCGATGCCGACGGGTCCCTGGGAGATGCTGCTCGCGGAACGGCATGAGCCTGCACTGCCCGATAACAGCACCGGCCGGCCGCCCACGAGCACACGCGCACTGCCCGCGGACCATTGGGCCGTGACGCAGGTCGCGGGCAATGGCACCGGGCAGCCCGTTATCGACGCCACCGCATCGGCGGTCAGGATCGCCGCCCCGCTTGCGAAGACGCGCGGCCCCGTCGCCGCGAACGAGAGCCTGCCACCATGCGGGCAGGCCATAAGGGTCGCATGGGTCAAAAGCGGTTGCATGGGTCAGACCACCGTCAGCGCGCCGCCATTGACCGAGACGCTCGGTCCCTGCAGCAGGATCGATGCACCCTTGCCATTGTCGAGAAGGATACCGTCCGGGCCGAACGCGATCGTGCCGCCTGCTTCCAGTTTCCATGCAACGCCGCCGTCTGGCCGTTCTTCGAACGTGACGAATTTGCCGGGTACTGCGCTTGGCGTGACGGGCGGTTGATCGGAGGCCGGTTCGCCATTGCCATGCGCCGCCCAGCGTTGTCCCGTGCAGATCGGAAAATTCGGATCGCCGCCTTCGAACTCGACCCAGATCTCGGTGTCGACCGGCGGTAGCGCAGGTGCCCCGCCGGCCCGGAGGAACGGCACGCAGCTCTCCGCCCAGATCGCGGCCTCGCCGAGGACCGCAGGGACCGACACGCGCACCCGCCCGCGCTGCATCGGATCGATAGTGTCGACGATCCGGCCGCGGTACTTGCCGTAGAATTTGCCGTCAGACATCGATCGCCTCCCGCCTGGAAGTTCTGGTGCAACCCTTCACAAACCCGGCGGCAGCGCCAAACCCTGCGGCGATCAGATGCGCGGCCGGAGTGGCCTTCCATCGACGATGCGCTGGCCGGTCTCACGCTCGCGCCGCAGCACATAGAGGCCGCTGCCGACGATCAGCACGACGCCGCCGATCGTCGCCCAATCGGGCAGCTCGCCCCAGGCAAGCCAACCCCACAGCGCCGCCCAGGGCAGCGACACATATTCGAATGGCGCGACCATGCTCGCGCGCCCGACGCGGTAGGCCTGGGTGAGACAGTAAAACCCGATACCGGCGATGAGGCCACACAGCGCCATCAGGCCGAAGTCATGCCAACTCGGCAACGTCCAGGCGCGCAGCAGGAAGGAGAGGCTCGGGTGGCTGCCGGTATCCAGCGTACCTCGACCAAAAGCGAGCCCGATCAGTCCGGACGCCACCAGATTGACCAGGTTCGCGGAGAACGCCATCGACACCCCGCTGCTCATCACACCGAGTCGACGCGTGATGATGGTGCTGACCGCGTAGGACAAGGACGATGCGAGCACCAGCAAGGCCGCCACATCGACGATCGATTCGCCGGGCCTTAGCATGATGGCAACGCCGCCGAACCCGACGACGATCGCAAGGAAACGGCGCCAGCCGACCGGCTCGCCCAGAACCAGTATCGCCAGCAGCGTAATGAACAGCGGGCACGAGAAGTAAAGCGTCGCCGCATCCGCCAGCGGCAGCGCGGCAAGCCCGAGATAGTACAGCGAATACGCGGCAAACGTGGCGCAACTGCGCCACAGATGCAGCAGCGGCCGGCGGGGCACGATGGCGCGGATGCCCTCGGTCATACAGGCGATGAGAACGATCGCAGGCGCTGCGACGATGCTGCGCACGAACATGATCTCATGCACGGTATAGCCGGCGCTCAGCCATTTGATGGCCACGTCCTGGAACGAGAAGATCGAAACGCCCAGAACAAGATAGCCGACGCCGCGATAGGGCGCGTCGCCCGCTGTCGTTGGAACCGTCGAGAATCCCTTCATGCACCGCTCGCTTCAGGCTTCGACGGAGACCGCATCGGCGCGTCCGGGCGCCCCTGCCGACGCATCGCATGCGGGCCGGCCCACTTGTCGCGCCCGATCATGCGGTGGGGCGCGGCGGGGCTGCAATGGGATTCGGCCGATCCCGCATGCTTGATGCGCAAGGCTGCTATGGTAGTTTCACCGCCCGAAACCCGTCGGCCGGGTAGCTGGCCGTACCATTGCGATTGCGCATCGGCGGGTCCGGCGTGCGGCAATGTCGATCGTAAAGGCAGGAACAAGGTCGATGGCAAAGCCCCAGCAAACCGAGCTGCAGACCCCCGAACTGGCACGCCCCGCCAATGCCGCCATCATGTATGCGGTCGACGGGTTCGATACCTCGCGCGACAAGCTGATGGGACGCCATGTCGCCGGCGAGGAGTTCCTCAAGGGCTATGCCCGCTATGCCGATGTCGACACGTTCTACGGGCTGATGATCGGTGCCCAGAACACGCAGCGCTTCCAGCAGGATCTGGCGCGCTGGACCGGCGGTCGCGCCAGGGTTGAAATCATCTCGTACAACCAGCTCGCGCGCGTCGCCGAACCGGGCACGCTGTTTTTGCCTGGCCCCGGTCTCGGGGAATGGGCCTGGCGACGGCGCGTTGGCGACCAGCGCAGCTATTCGATCACCGGCGTCACCCATACGACCGCGTCGCCCGGCGCGATGGATTCGATCGTTGGCCTGCTGATTGCGCCGGTGCAGCCATGGGATGCGCTGATCTGCACCTCGACCGCCGTGCGCAAGACGATCGAACGGGTGCTCGACGAGCAGGAATATTATTTGCGCAAGCGTCTCGGCGCACGCCGCTTCCCGCGCCCCGAGTTTCCTGTCATCCCGCTCGGCGTCGATTGCAGTGCCTTCGAGCGCAAGGACAAGATCCGGTATGAATGGCGGCGCAAGCTCAAGATCGGCAAGAACGACGTGGTATTTCTGTTTGTCGGCCGGCTCAGCTTCCATGCGAAGGCCCATCCCCATCCGATGTATCTCGCCGCCGAAGCCGCCGCGAAGAAAAGCGGCAAGAAGATCCATCTGATCCAGTCCGGCTGGTTCGCCAACGATTTCATCGAGGCCGCGTTCAAAGATGCAGCGAAGGCACTATGCCCGTCGGTCACCTGCCATTTCCTCGACGGCCGCGAACCTGCAACGCGAGCGGAGATCTGGAGCGCCGCCGATGCGTTCGTCTCGCTCTCGGACAATATCCAGGAGACGTTCGGCCTGACACCGATCGAAGCAATGGCTGCGGGTCTGCCGGTCGTCGTCTCCGACTGGGACGGGTACATGGACACGGTGCGCCACGGCAAAGACGGGTTTCGCATCACGACCTTGCAGCCGCCGCCGGGCACCGGCGAGGATCTCGCCTTCCGCATGGAACTCGGCATCGATACCT